>JAUYJB010000068.1 GCA_030688605.1 Hyphomicrobiales bacterium | reverse complement strand
CGCGGTCTTTGCCGCCTACCGCATGACCCGGCGGGCGCCGGTACCGCCGGAAGAGCGCGGCGAGTTCGTCACCGTGTCGTTACGGGCAACCCCGGTGGCGGCGGCCGCCGCCGTCGAGGAGGCGGCGTCGGGCAGCGAGGCGACCTCGAAGTAGCGGCAGCCGGCGCCGTCCCCGTCCCGTTATGGTGAACGTTTCCTTAAGCATTCCAACCCATGCTGCGCGATTGGCCGGGCACGCGTGTCGTCCAGCAGGCTGTGACAGGCACTTTAGCGTCGGGGGAAGGTCACAGTTGCGCGATGATTACACAACCATTCCTGGCTCTGTTATCGGTTAGCGACTCGCGCCAGCGGGTCGTTGCCGTCGGGCCGTTGGTGCGGGCATTCGTTTCGCCGAAGCTGAACGCGGTCAGCCGCGACGAGATCGGCGCCGGCTTGGTTGGCATTCTCGATGATCCCAACCCGGTCGTGCGCCGCGCGCTGGCCGAGGCGATCGCAGATCATGCGGAGGCGCCGCACCATATCGTCGCGGCGCTGGCCTCCGATCAGATCGCGGTCTGCGCCCCGGTGGTGCAGCGCTCGACGGTGCTGCGCGATCGCGACCTGGTCGAACTCATCGGAGAGGGCGAGGCGGCAACGCAAATGCTGATCGCGAGCCGCGCGCGTGTCTCGGCGCCGGTCGCAGCCGCGCTGATCGAAGTGGCGGGCGGCGAGGCCTGTGTGAAGCTGTTGGAAAATCCCGGAGCGAGCATTCTTCCCGAAGGCTTTGCGCGGCTTGCCGAACGCCACGCCATGGATCCGGCGGTACGGGCGACCATGCTGGCGCGCAGCGACCTGCCGGTCCATGTCCGCCAGGGCCTAACGATTGCGCTTTGCGATGCGCTTGGCGATCTCGGCATGGTCAAGGACGTGGTGCGGCCGGAGCGGGCGCAGCGCTTCTTGCGCGAAGCCTGGGAACGGGTCAGCGTCGATCTTGCCGCAAGCTGCGGCCCAAGCGAGCGGCAAGTCCTGATCGGGTATTTGGACGCCACCGGTCATCTGAGTGCCGGACTGATCCTGCGGGCACTGGTGAACGGCAATGTCGCCTTTCTGGAGGACTGTTTCGCTTTCCTCTCCGGGCTGCCGGCGCGGCGGGTGGCACGGCTCATCCATGATCGCCACGGGCCCGGATTCCGGGCGCTTTACGAGCGGGCGAGCCTGCCGCCGAACTTGTTTTGGGGCTTCAGGATCGCCGTCGATACGGTCCTGGAAGCGATCGGCCGCGGCGTCGATCTGACCTATCCATCGTCGCGGAAACCGGTGATCGAGGCGATTCTCGCCGCCTATGGCGCCGGGGAGGGGCGCGATCTCGATGGTCTTTCCGGCCTCATGTCGCGGCTTGCCGACGATGCCGGGCGCGAGGAGGCGCGGGCGGTCTATTGGCAGGATGCCGCCGCCGCTTAGGTTCGGTCGAACGCTGGGGCACGAAGCAGGCAATCAGTAACGGAACTGCTCGCGCAGGGTTCGCTCGTCGAGATTGTGGCCGGGGTCGAACAGCAGGTAAATCGTCTTGTCGGTGTCCTCGAACGTCTCGACCCAGTCGATATTGCGGAATTCGGTGTGATCGGCGGCGGCGCTGACCGGCCGCTTGTGAGATTCCAGAACGTCAATGCGGATGCGCGCCTTGTTGGAGAGCAGCGCGCCGCGCCAGCGGCGCGGGCGGAACGGGCTGATCGGGGTCATGGCCAGAAGGGGCGCGCCGATCGGCACGATCGGGCCATCGGCGGAGAGATTATAGGCGGTACTGCCC
The DNA here is from genome assembly GCA_030688605.1 of Hyphomicrobiales bacterium. Lineage (NCBI taxonomy): Bacteria > Pseudomonadati > Pseudomonadota > Alphaproteobacteria > Hyphomicrobiales > Hyphomicrobiales bacterium. Next base: position 1,231 of record JAUYJB010000068.1, on the reverse strand, counting down.
GCCGGCGTAGCGACCAGCACGCCGTCACAGATGAGCTCGCGCAGCCGCAACTCGCCATCGATCGAAATTCGCAGCTTGGACGCCTGATAGGTCTGTCGCCACAGCGACACTTCGTTGATGGCATGGGCGGTATGCTTGCGGCCCTTGAGGTCGGTCGCGTGCATGATCAGCGGATGGATCTCGCTCCGCACCGCGGCGGCCAGACGCTCATGAAGGTGGTCTTCGTTGTATTCGTTCATCAGAAAGCCGATCGAGCCCCGATGCATGCCGTAGATCGGCTTTCCCGAGCTCATGAAGCGGCGTGCCGTGCGCAGCATCAAGCCGTCGCCGCCGAGCGCGACGATGACATCGGCGGCCCGCGGCGCGACACTGCCGTAGCGCTCGGCAAGGCGCGCCGCAGCCGCCTGTGCCTCGGCAATTTCGCTCGCTACGAAGGCGATCTTCTCCAGTTTCGTTTCCGCTCCGCGTGGGTTTACCATATCCGCTGACTCGCGATCGCAATTCCGGCACTATACCGCCAGTTGGCGGGCAGAGCGACAGAGGCGAAACGGCGCGGGTCGCGGAGAGTGGGAATGGCGGAAAGCGCGGATCAACCGGTCTTCATCTACACGACCTTTGCCTCCAGGGACGATGCCGAGAAGGTGGGCGGGGCGCTCGTTGCAGAGCGAATTGCCGCCTGCGTCAACATCTTTCCGGGCATGGTATCGATCTATGAATGGGAGGGAACGCCGGAGCGCACCTCCGAGGTCGCGATGCTGATCAAGACCCGGCGCGGTGTCCTCGAGGAAGCCATCGCCGGATTGCGCGCACGCCATCCCTATGAGCTACCTGCGATCCTGGTCATTCCCACCGAGGGCGGCAGCGCCGAGTACAGCGCCTGGATCGCGCAGATGACAACGGCCGAAACCACCGCCGAGTGAGCGGCCGGCAATCGTCCCGGCGCCTCGATGGCTTCCTCACGCCACTGATATTACTGGAGAATTCCCCCACGCAGACCCCCAACTGCTTGGCGGGGGGCGGGGCGCAACAACCTAGAGCGGTGCATGGTTATAGGGAACCATTTGTCCGGGATGATTTTTCGCCGTGGCCAGGCGCGGCTCGCCGGGCGATGCGGTGCATCGGCCAACAGCCGCAACACCGCCACGGCGCAAAAGAACCCGGCCTTCGGTGGGCCAAATCGGCCCACCGGGTTCGTTGCCGCGCTCGCCCGATATCCCGTATCGCGCGTCGC
>JAUYJB010000067.1 GCA_030688605.1 Hyphomicrobiales bacterium | reverse complement strand
CGCGACGCGCGATACGGGATATCGGGCGAGCGCGGCAACGAACCCGGTGGGCCGATTTGGCCCACCGAAGGCCGGGTTCTTTTGCGCCGTGGCGGTGTTGCGGCTGTTGGCCGATGCACCGCATCGCCCGGCGAGCCGCGCGTGGCCACGGCGCAAAAACATCCCGTTCAAATGGTTCCCTATAACCATGAACCGCTCTAGCCCAACAGCCACGTTCACGGTAGGGCCCCCCAGCCCCAGGCCGGAAGATATTGCCCCCGATCACGGGGAATGCCCAAACCGGATGACGGCACTCTCAAGTGCAAGTGGCAAGACACCGAAGCCTATCCGCGCCGCCTGAATAACCGGTGGGATGCGGTCTTGTTCGGCCGGCCGAGACGGCGTGTCCAGCTCCCCGCCGAACGCGCAGGCCGCGCTCAGCCCCGCCGCAGCGAAGGATCGTGCAGGCTCGTGTCCTGGCCCGGCGGCGGGTTGTCGATGGCCGCTTCGATCGAGAATTCCTCGCGCCACTCCTCCGGCGGCCGCGCGCGCTCGTCGCTGCCCACCTGATCGAGCCCCCAATAGATCTCGAGGCGGTGATTGTCCGGGTCGCGGAACTCGACCGCAATCTGCGCGCCGGCGCGGCGCCGGCCCTCGAAATCGATCGGCACCTTGTGCGCCTTCAGGTGCTCGCGCGCCCTCAAGACCTCGTCGAGCGTGGCGACCTCGAACGCCAGATGGTGAAGCTCGTGGTTGTTCGAGGTTCCGGCCGCGGCGCCGATGAGCGCCACGCCGTGGTGATCGGCGTTGCAGCGCATGAAGACCATCCGTCCTGGCATCATGCTGTCGGGATAGACGTCGGAGATCCTGAAGCCGAGAACCTGGGTGTAGAACCGCACCGACCGATCGAGGTCGGAAACCATGAGAACGACATGGCCGATCTTGGCGATCCTGAAGGGCAGCCCTTGCGGGAGTTGCGTCTGCCGCAGCTTCTCTATCTCCTTGCTGCGCAAGGCCTCGAAATCGACCACTCCTCTAGGCATGGCGAGCCTCCCTGTCACCGGCCGGCGCCGCCGCGAAGCGGCTTCCCGTCCCATAGGCCGTCATGTATACCACTAGCTTTCTCGCCGCCAAACGGAACCGGTAGATGGATGCACGGCCCCAGACGAAGATCCCCTGCGTGATAATGCGGGGCGGCACCTCGAAGGGACCCTATTTCCTGGCCGAGGACCTGCCCGCCGACCGGGCGCTTCGGGACCGCGTTCTGCTTGCCGTGATGGGATCGCCCGACCGCCGCCAGATCGACGGCATCGGCGGCGCCGATCCATTGACCAGCAAGGTGGCCATCGTCTCGCCGTCCGAGCGGGAGGATGCCGACGTCGACTATCTCTTCGCTCAAGTTGTGGTCGGCGAGCCCATGGTCGACGTCTCGCCCAACTGCGGCAACATGCTGGCCGGCGTCGGGCCGTTCGCCATCGAGCAGGGCCTGATTGCCGCCGGCGATCCGGAGACGCGGGTCCGCATCCACATGGTCAACAGCGGCAGCCTGTGCGAGGCGGTGATCCGGACGCCGGGCGGAACCGTGACCTATGACGGCGAGGCGCGGATCGACGGCGCGCCCGGGACCGCGGCGCCGATCCTGCTCAATTTTCTCGATACGGCGGGCGCCACGTGCGGGGCGCTGCTGCCGACGGGCCGCGCGCGCGACGAGATCGACGGCGTTCAGGCGACCTGCATCGACAACGGCATGCCGGTGGTTCTGCTCAAGGCCCGCGCAATGGGGCGGACCGGCTATGAGAGCCGGGAAGCGCTGAACGCGGACGAGGAACTCAAGGCGCGGCTGGAGGCGATCCGGCTCAAGGCTGGCCCGATGATGGGCCTCGGCAACGTGGCGGACAAGGTGGTGCCGAAGATGAGCCTCATCGCGCCGCCGCAAAAAGGCGGTGCGGTGGCGACCCGGACCTTCATCCCGCATGTCTGTCACGCGGCGATCGGCGTGCTCGGCGCCGTCTCGGTGGCGACCGCCTGCGTGCTCGATGGGTCGGTCGCGGACGGCGTCGCGCAGGTTCCCGACGGCGCGCGCAAAAAGATCTCGGTCGAGCACCCGAGCGGCGAGTTCACGGTCGAACTCGGCACCCGGACCGGCGAGGAAAGGCGGACGGAGGTCGTCTCCGCCGGCCTGCTGCGGACGGCCCGGCGGCTGTTCGAGGGCCATGTCCTGGTTCCGGCCCGCGTCTTCGACGGCGAGTTGGACATGCCGGCGCGGGCCGAGACGCAAGCAATCGCGGCGGACTGAATGGCGGCGCCGAGCGGCAAGACCGGTCTCGTCGTCAGCGCCCACTCGGCCGACTTCGTCTGGCGGGCGGGCGGCGCGGTGGCGCTCTACGCCAAGCGCGGCTGGCAGGTTCGGGTTGTCTGCCTCTCCTTTGGCGAGCGGGGCGAGTCGGCCAAGATGTGGCGGCAGGACGGGATGACCCTGGAGAAGGTCAAGAAAGCCCGCGCCGAGGAGGCCAAGCGCGCCGCCGATGTCCTCGGCGCCGAGATCGTGTTCTACGACATTGGCGACTACCCGATGCGCATCTCCGACGAAACCATCGCCCGGCTTGCCGGCGAGTTCCGCGAGTTGCGCCCGGAATGGGTTCTGACCCATTCGCTGGAGGATCCTTACAATTTCGATCATCCGCTGACCGCGCACGCCACCCAGGAGGCGCGCGTCGTCGCCCAGGCGCACGGCCACAACTATCCGGAAAAGCCCATCGGCGCGCCGGGCATCTACCTGTTCGAGCCGCACCAGACCGAGCAATGCAACTGGAAGCCGCACCTCATCCTCGACATCACCGAGGTGTGGGAGCTCAAGCGCAAGGCCTTCGAATGCATGGCCGCGCAGGAGCACCTGTGGGAGTATTACACCCGCGTCGCCCAGCAGCGCGGCGTGCACGGCAAACGCAATTCGGGCAGGGACATGACCTATGGCGAAGCCTATATGCGAATCCTGCCTCACGTCGGGGAGGAGTTCGTATGAGGACCGTCGCCATTCGCAGGATCGACCGGGCAAAGCCGGAAACCATCCGGGCGCTCGGTGAATTGGGCGTGGCCACCGTGCACGAAGCGCAAGGCCGCACCGGCCTGATGCAACCTTATGTGCGGCCCATCTATCCCGGCTGCAAGGCATCGGGCAGCGCCATAACCGTGCTCGCCACGCCCGGCGACAACTGGATGATTCACGTCGCCGTCGAGCTTGCCCGCGAGGGGGACATGCTGGTCGTGGGCGTGACCTCGGCCTGTACCGACGGCATGTTCGGCGAGCTGATCGGCACCGCGCTCAAGGCCCGCGGCGTGGTCGGCGTCGTGCTCGACGTCGGCTGCCGCGACGTGGGGCCACTGCGCGAGCTCGGCTTTCCGGTGTGGTCGCGGGCGGTCTCGGCCCAGGGGACGGTCAAGGCCACCGCGGGCGCCGTCAACGTGCCCATCGTCTGTGCCGGCGCCGCCGTCAATCCCGGCGACGCGATCGTCGCCGACGACGACGGCGTCTGCGTGGTTCCGCGAACCAAGGCCGAGGCCGTCGTCAAGGCGGGCCGGGCACGCGAGGTGAAGGAAGCCGAGACCCGCCGGCGGCTCATGGCCGGCGAAATCAGCCTCGACATCTACGACATGCGCGCGCGGCTCGAAGCGGCCGGGCTCACCTATGTGGAGAGCCTCAAGGACCTCGAAGAGTCCTGAGCGCGCGAAAGATACGGCGACAAGGAGATGACTTCATCGACGACGACCACGGCTTCGCCCTTGACGTTCGCCTTCATCGGCTTCAGCGAGGCCGGGCAGGCGCTCGGCGGCGGCCTGGTCAAGGCCGGCGCAGGGCGCGTGGCCGCCTACGACCTGCGCTTCGACGGCGCTGAGGGCGCGGAACTCATGGCGCGGGCGAAAGCCCTCGGCGTCGAAGCCGCGGCGTGCGCCAAGGATGCGGCCGCGGAGGCGGACGTCATCGTCTCGACGGTGACGGCGGCCGCGGCCGTGGCGGTCGCGCAAGAGGCGGCGGGATTCATCGGCCGGGGCCAAGTCTTTCTCGACCTGAACTCCATTTCGCCCAAGCAGAAGCGGGCCTGCGCCGCGGCCATCGAGGCCGCCGGCGGCAGCTACGTGGAAGGCGCGGTGATGAGCCCGGTCGGCTCCTTCGGCCATACGGTGCCGATGCTGTTTGCGGGCGCCGCGACCGCGCCGCTCGCGGAGAGGCTCAAACCGTTGGGCATGGAGATCGAGGTGGTGGGTCCCGACATCGGCGTTGCGTCGGCGATCAAGATGTGCCGCAGCATCGTCTTGAAGGGGCTGGAGGCATTGACGGTCGAATGCCTGGTGACGGCCCGCGCCTACGGGATCGAGGATCGGGTCACGGCCTCGCTCGACCAGACCCTGCCGGGCTTGAATTGGCCGGAGCGGAGCACCTACATGCTCGGCCGGGTGCTGGCTCATGGCGCCCGCCGGGCCGAGGAGATGCGCTGCGCGGCCGAGACCGTGCGGGCGATCGGGCTTGAGCCCGTCATGTGCGAGGCCGCGGCGGCGCGGCAGCAATGGGTCGCCGATCTCGGCCTTAAACCGGCCAGCGCCAAAGGCCCTCAGGCCGGCAATCCGGTCGACGCCCTGATCGGCGCCGGCGGCGTGACGCCTTTGGGCTAGGGCGATTGCCGGGACCTGCCGTTTCGGCCGCTCACGGACTCTTTCTTCGATTGGGAAAATCATTTGAGCGCAGCGCGGCCTTGTGACCGCCGGACACGATGGTTTATGCAAGTCCGAAGAGTGCTGCGACACCGCAGCGGCAACACGGGAGGACATACGTCATGGCCCAATACAGCATCCTGATTCTGGGTGCGTCCTACGGCTCGTTGCTGGCGATCAAGCTGTTGTTCGGCGGCCACAAGGTGAAGCTCGTCTGTCTGCCGGAGGAGGCGAAGCTGATCAACAGCGAGGGCGCGCGCGTGCGCCTGCCCGTGAAGGGCAGAGACGAACCGGTCGAACTTGACTCGCGCAAGCTTCCGGGCAGCCTATCCGCGGCCGGGACCGACGCCGTCGACCCTGCCGACTATGATCTCGTCTGCCTGGCCATGCAGGAACCGCAATACCGCGCCCCCGGCATTCGCGAGCTGATGGACAAGGTGGCGCGGGCCCGGGTGCCCTGCATGTCGATCATGAACATGCCGCCGCTGGCGTTTCTCAAGCGCATTCCGGGGCTGGCGACGGACAAGCTGAGAGCCGCCTACACCGACGCGAGCGTCTGGGACAATTTCGATCCGGCCCTGATGACCTTGTGCAGCCCCGATCCGCAGGCCTTCCGGCCGCCGCAGGAAAAGGTGAACGTGCTGCAGGTCACGCTGCCCACCAATTTCAAGGCCGCCCGCTTCGACTCCGACGAACACACCGCCATGTTGCGCAACCTGCAGGCGGACATCGAGGCGGCGCGCTACGACGCCGGCGACGGCCCGATGGAACTGCCGGTGAAGCTGAAGGTGCACGATTCGGTGTTCGTGCCGCTGGCCAAGTGGGCGATGCTGCTGACGGGGAACTATCGCTGCGTCACGGCCGAGGGCCCGCGCTCCATCAACGAGGCGGTTCACTCCGACCTCGAAGCATCGCGCGCGGTCTACAGCTGGGTGCGGGATCTGTGTATCGGGCTTGGCGCCTCGGCGGACGATCTGGTGCCGTTCGAGAAGTATGCCGCCGCCGCCAAGGTCCTGGTGCGGCCGTCCTCGGCGGCCCGGGCGCTCTATGCCGGCGCGCCGAACATCGAGCGCGTCGACCGGCTGGTGCAGTTGATCGGCGCGCAGAGGGGGATGCAAAACAAGGTCGTCGACGACACCGTCGCCCTGGTGGACGCGCAGCTTGGCGCCAACCGGCAGGCGGCATCTTGAGTCCAGGACCTGCGGGCTTCGTCGAGCCCGATCCGAGCGCAAGAGGCGGTCGATCCGAGTGGGTCGGGCGTGGGACCGGATTGGGCGGGTTCCATTGGCCCGCGGCGCGGATCAGGCCCCGGCGGACCTCTTGACCGACCTGGCGGAGGGCGGAGGCCCTATAACCATGAACCGCTCTAGAGGGTGGCCGCCGGAATAAGGATATAAATTATAAGGATAATCAGGGCGCCGATCATGGCCGGCCACAGGCTGCGGAGATAGACCCCGAGAAGGAAGAATCCCACCGCCAGAAGCACGACCACGGGGATGTGGTAGCCTGCAATATTGACGTCGCCCAACAGGGCCTCGAGAATTTCCCGCATTTGCCAAACTTATATCATGGGGCCATCCGAGCCGCCAATGTTCCCGCTCGCCAGAGCGTACCGTGCTTAATCGGGTAACAACGACAAGACCGGCGTCCGGGTTCCCCATGCAAGATCGGCACAAGCTGATAGAATGGGCTTGGCATTTTCACGCCACTCACTGGGGAGATGGCCATGACGGCGTACAACGTGGTCCGGTTTCGCACCGAGCCGGGCCCGACATCCGTCAAGCATCGTGCGGGCGGCTCGGGCCGGCGGCTCCGACCGCGAGCCGGCCTCAGGGGATCAGCGATTCGATCTGGACGAAGATCGCATCGAGCTTGATCCCGATCGAGCCCACGGCGGCAATGATCAGGATACTTATGCTGCTCGCAATGAGAGCATATTCGATCGACGTGGCGCCAGACGCATCGCGGGCGAAACGGAGAAACGACGGTTTCATATCCATGCTTCCTTGCTCGCCTGCAGGCCAATGCACGGATGCACTTCAGATAACCCGGAACACTATTCCTTCAGCGGTGAAAAACATTCTTAAGCCGCGGTGCAAAATGCGCGCGACAGTGAACGGATCATTAACGCTGATGTCGGCCAGCCGCGATTGCACCGTTCCAATGGCGCCGTGACGCACCGTCGGACCGCTGGCGTTCGACTGCATCCTGATTCCTTATGCGATCCTTTTTGCCGTTATTGCCTGTTTTTCCAGACGTCCCAATAGATTTGCCACGCGCGCGCAAAGGCGGACGGCCGATGGGCGAAAAGTCTGCGGCCGAGCCTGAAGGCGTCCGCCTCCAACATCGCGCGCTGCCATTCGATCAGGCCAAGAACCGTGAGCAGCTCCTTGCGCTTGCCGAACATGTCCGGTGCGATCGCAAAGTTGGTCTCAAGGACTTCCAGATCATGACGATCGCCGAGCAGTTCGGCCAGCCGACCGGCGGCCTTGTCCTTGATCGAGGGCAAGTCTTCCCGGCGTCCCCGGGGCGAGGTCGCGTCAAGACGGTTCGGCCCTCTCGCCGGGCCGGCCGCGCTTTGCCGGGAATTCCCGATCTGTCCGCGTCCTGGTCGCCGCTTGCCCGGCGTCCATGCCGGCCTTCGCCGGGGCCTTACCGCCCTTCGCCGCAGCCGCTTGCGGCTGGCCAGCCATCAGCCTCCGGCACGCCGTCAGGTATTTAATCAATCGTTTGATTAAATTGCGCGGGGTGGGGCTGTCAAATAGCGGGATGAAAGGACGGTGGGCGGCGCGGCCGGCGGGCCGGAGCAGGGCGGCGCGGGCGGGTTCCAAGCGGCGACGCGCGGCCTGAGAGATCGTGGTTGATCTCTTCCCGCTTGTTGGTCACGCTTGCTTGGCACTCGCAAGTACCCAACAGGGCGCTGCCCGTGAACGACGCCAGCAACAACGAGGGACCGAGGTTCGACGCCAAGGCGTGGCGGAACGACCTGTTGCGGCTCAATCGCTGGCTGAAGGGCGTCAAGCGGGACGACAAGGACGCGGAATTCCGGGAAGCCCGGAAGAAGGCCTGCATTGAGCGTCATAAAGAAGGCCGCGTGGCCTGGAACGCCTGGGCCGAGGCCATGCTCGCCAGCAGATCGGAGATCGAAAGGGCGGGTGTGTGGGGCTCGGAGGAAGAAGGGGCTCGCTCAAGTGAAAAAGAAAATTTTGAGTTGCAACGTCTTTGGCTGGCCGCGGCGCGCGCCGACTTTTCAGGCCATGGTTTCGGTGAAGAGACCGACTTTTCGGGCTTCATGTTCCCGTTGCATGCACACTTCGACGGGGCGCGGTTCTCCGGGGGCGTGTCGTTCAGCGACGCGCAATTTTCCGGGCGTGCCATCTTTAACAGAGCGCAGTTTCCCGTAAGTGCGATTTTCCACACGGCGCGGTTCTCCGGGGACGCGTCGTTCGAGGGCGCGGAATTCTCCGGGGAAGCGGCGTTCGGCGACGCGCGGTTCTCCGGGAACACATCGTTCGTCAGGACGATGTTCATCGAGGCCGGACGATTCGACAACGCAAAGTTCTCCGGGAACGCGGGGTTCAGGCAGGCGCAGTTTGCCGGAGAAGCGGAATTTATTCGGACGCAGTTCTCTGGGGTCGCGTATTTCTACAAGGCGCGGTTCTCCGGACATGCGGGCTTTGACCAGGCGCAGTTCTCCAGGAACGCGGTATTCCGGGACGCTAAATTTGAGGGGATCACGTATTTCAGCGAGGCGCAGTTCTCGGGGAAGACGGAATTCCAGGAGGCAAAGTTCTCCGGGAACGCGGGTTTCAGGGAGGCGCAGTTTTCCGGGCACGCATCGTTCGCTCAAGCCAATTTCGAAGGCGCCACGTCTTTCGACAATGCGGACTTTGCCAAGGACGCGGGTTTCGGCGCCGTCCGCGGCGAGACCGCCTTCTCGCTCGCCGGCGCGCATTTTCGTCAAGTGCCCGATTTCATTCAGGCCCATTTCGAGGAAGCGCCGCGGCTCGACTTCGTAACGCTCGACCCCAAGGTCGAGCCGGGAAGCCTCTGGCGGTCGATGCTGCGGGTGTTCACGCCCGATGTCGAGGAGGCGCGCGACCTCTCGGCCCGCTATCGCGCGTTGAAGCGCCTCGCCATCCAGGGCCACGACCATGAGCGCGAGCAGATGTTCTTCAAGGGCGAGCTGCGCGCCCGGCGCGGCGGCGAGGACCGCGTCTTGAGCTGGCGGCTCTGGTTCGGCTTCTTCTACGAGCTGCTCTCCGATTTCGGCGGCTCGGTCATCCGCCCGCTGCTGTGGTGGGGCGCCGCCACGGGCGGCTTCGCCTGGCTCTATCTGGAAAAACACTTCGCCGCCCACAACCCCGCCTATCCGGTGGGCGTTGCCGGCTGGCTCTCGGCGAGCCTCAAGAGCTGGACGGCAGCCGTCCCCGGCAAGCCGCCCCAACCCGATTGGCTCGTGCCCGATCTCGCCTGCCTTGCCGGAGACCAGGGCCACCCGCTGTCCGCCGCGATCCTGCTTTCGGCGAAGAAGGGGCTGCTTGTGTTGGGCTTCGTGGCGCCGGAAAAGCTCAACCAGGCCTATGCCTGCCTTTACGGCGTCGTGTCCGGCGACAATCCGGCCCCGGCGATCCCGGACGCGGTCGCCTTCGCCGGCATCGGTCAGACGCTGATCTCGGCGGTGCTGATCTTCCTCATGCTCCTTGCGATCCGCAACCATTTCCGCATCAAGTGAGCGGCCGCATGAATTGCGCCGCTCTCTCCCCTCGTCGTCCCGGACAAGCGCCGGCCGCGCCGATTTCGAGCTGCGCCATCTCGCCGTCCGCGCCGGTCTCGCGCGCGAAGGGGAGGGATGAGGCGAATTTGCGGCTCTTGCCACCAACGCCTCTGTCGTTGCCCGACTTGATCGGGCAACCCAGTAACCCCTATGCCGGAGCCTTGACGCGGAGGCTACTGGGTGCCCCGGTCGATCCGGGGCACGACGATGATGGGGTCGACCGCCGACGCTCCCCGCTCCCCGCCGGGACACCGGGTCGCGGGAAAGCGGCGGATTACGGTCTGGACAGGGCCGGATGGGGGGGCCATAGTCCGGCCCGATTTGCCAGACAAGGTTGGGCCGAACCCATGAAGCGGCTTATTCTCGAATTACTCACCTGGTGGAACAGTCAAACGATGGGCACGCGCTTTTTCACCTGGCGCAAGGGCGAGCGCGTCGGCGAGGACCAGTTCGGCAACGTCTATTATCGCGAGCGCCGCGGCGACCGCCGCTGGGTCATCTATCGCGGGCTCGCCGATCCGAGCGCCGTGCCGCCGGAGTGGCACGGCTGGCTGCACCACATGGTCGATACGCCGCCGACCGAGGCGGTCCTGCCCGACCACCCCTGGCTCAAGCCGCACCGGGCGAATCTCACCGGTTCGGCGGGCGCCTACCGCCCCAAGGGGTCGATCCTGACGCCGGAGAAGCGCCCGCGCGTCACCGGCGACTACGACGCCTGGCAGCCCAAATAGACGCAGGCGGTGGCCGAATTTCGCAAAGCCGAGGCGGCCTTGTTCCGCCGGTCCCGGATGTCAGGCTCCAACCCATGAGCATGGCCGATCGGGCGCAGACCTGGTCGCCGGAGAGCTACGAGGCCAATGCCCGCTTCGTCTCCGATCTCGGCGCCGGCGTGCTCGCCTGGCTCGCGGCCCGTCCCGGCGAGCGCATCCTCGATCTCGGCTGCGGCGACGGCGCCCTGACGGTCAAGCTGATGGCGGCCGGCGCCGAGGTCATCGGCGTCGACGACAGCCAGGAGATGGTCGAGGCGGCCCGCGCGCGCGGCGTCGATGCGCGGAGGATGGACGCCCGCGCGCTGACCTTCGAAGCCGAGTTCGACGCCGTGTTCTCCAACGCCGTGCTGCATTGGATCCTGCCGCCCGAGAAGGTCGTCGCCGGCGTTGCCCGGGCGCTCAAGCCGCAAGGCCGCTTCGTCGCCGAATTCGGCGGCCACGACAATATCGCCGCCATCGTCACCGCCATGCGGGCGGTGGGCCGCGCCCGCGGCGGCGACTTGGGCCTCGCCTTCCCCTGGTTCTACCCGACGGCTGAAGAATATTCCGAGATGCTGGAAGCGGCCGGCTTCGCGGTGGCGAGAACCGAGCAGTTTGCCCGGCCGACGCGGCTTCCGACCGGCATGGCGGCCTGGCTGACGGTGTTCCGGAAGCCGTTCTTCGACCAGTTTGAAGAGCCTGAGCGCAGCCAGGCGCTGGAGGAGGTGGTCGATCTCCTGCGCCCCTCCTTATGCGACCGCGAGGGGTCGTGGACCGCGGACTATGTGCGGCTGCGGGTCGAGGCGCGCAAGCCATGACGAGGCACCTTCGATCCAATCTCTTCGCTCCCTCCCCCCTTGCGGGGGAGGGATGGGCAGGGGGGTATCGCGCCGGCAGAGCGCGATCCCGCATATCACCCCCCCTCCCGGCCGGCTCCGGCGAGCCTGCGCCGGCCGATCTCCCCCGCAAGGGGGGAGGTGATGTGAGGGCGATCGGCCCGCTTATGGCAACGGTCGTGATCGCTTGCTACGCGGCGCTCGCGCCCATGCCGGCGGCGGCGCAGAAGATTTCCAATCCCATCGCCGTCTTCGCCGGCCTCGACAAGATCACCGCGCGGGTGACCGCTTTCGAGGTCCCGATCGGCGAGACGGTCCAATTCGGCGCCCTCAAGGTGACGCCGCGGGTGTGCTACACCCGCCCGCCGACCGAGCCGCCCTTCACCTCGGCCTTCGTCGAGGTCGACGAGGTGCTCGTCGACAAGTCGGAAAAGCGCATTTTCACCGGCTGGATGTTCGCCGACAGCCCCGGCCTTCACGCCGTCGAGCAGCCGGTCTTCGACGTCTGGCTGACCGACTGCAAGACCGCGGCACCGGAGGCCCCCGCGTCCAGGCAATAGAAGTCGCCGTCAAGCTCCAGCGCCGCCTCGAGCATCCGGTGATAGGTCTGGCGGCTGACCTCCTCGGCGCCGAACTGTTTCAGATGCTCGGTCATGAACTGGGTGTCGAGCAGGGAATAGCCGCCGGCCTTCAGGCGCGCGATCAGGTACACCAGCGCCACCTTGCTGGCATCGCGCTCGCGGTGGAACATGCTCTCGCCGAAAAAGGCGCCGCCGAGGGTGACGCCGTAGAGCCCGCCAACGAGGCGGCCGTCAAGCCAGGCCTCCACCGTGTGGCAGCGGCCGAGCTCGAACAGGGAAGCGTAAAGCGCGCGGATGCGCTGGTTGATCCAAGTCTTGCGCCGGCCGCGGCCGGGCGCCGCGCAGCCCCCGATGACGGCATCGAAGTCGCTGTCGATGCGGATCTCGAAGCGCTCGGCGCGCACCGTCCGCTGAAGCCTGCGCGGGATGTGCGCCCGCTCGAGGGGGACGACGCCGCGCCGCTCAGGCTCGATCCAGTAGAGCGCCGGGTCCTCGGCGCTCTCGGCCATCGGGAAGATGCCGCAGGCATAGGCCTTGAGCAGGACCTGCGGGGTGATCTCGATGAGAAAATTGGCGGCGCTGGTCATGGCGGTCTACACGGGGCGCGGTCACTCGGCAAACATTAGAGCAATTTCAAGCGCCATGGAATCACATGGCCGGGCCCGGCGCCAGGGGGATGAGGCATCGCGATGCGGAGCGGTGCCGTCTCGACGGGCGAGGCCGGGGCGCGCGGCCTCACTTGGCGCCCGTGCCCGACCGCAGCTTTTCGAACAGATCGATCGGGAGCGGGAAGACGATGGTCGTGGCGCGGTCGCCGGCGATGTTCTGCAGCGCGGTGAGATAGCGCAGCTGCATCGCCTCCGGCTGGCCGGACAGAATCTTGCCCGCCTGGGCCAGCTTTTCGGCGGCCTGCTGCTCGCCTTCCGCGTCGATGATCTTGGCCCGCCGGATGCGTTCGGCCTCGGCCTGCTTGGCGATCGCCCGCACCATGATTTCGTTGAGATCGACATGCTTGAGCTCGACGTTCGAGACCTTGATGCCCCAGGCATCGCTCTGGTCGTCGAGAATCTGCCGGATGTCCGCATTGAGCTTGTCGCGCTCGGCCAGCATTTCGTCGAGCTCGTGCTGGCCGAGCACGGAGCGCAGGGTGGTCTGGGCGAGCTGGCTGGTCGCGACTTCGAACTCCTCGACCTGGATGATCGCCTTTTCCGGGTCCATGACCCGGTAGTACAGCACCGCGTTGACCTGCACCGAGACATTGTCGCGCGAGATCACGTCCTGCGGCGGCACGTCGAGCACGCGGGTGCGCAGATCGACGCGCACCGCCTGCTGGATGATGGGGATGACGATGATGAGGCCCGGCCCCTTCACCTTCCACAGCCGGCCGAGCAGGAACACCACGGCGCGCTCATATTCGCGCAGGATTCGGATGGAATAGGCGATCAGGCCGAGGATTACGACGACCGGGATCAGTAATGCGGACCAGTCTATGAGATCGGCAAACATGGGTACCTCCTAAGGTTCGGCCACCCCCTGTGGTTCGACGATGAGGGTCAGCCCTTCGCGGCCGACGACTTTGACGACGCTTTCCGGTTTCAGCGGCTTGTCGGCGCGGGCCGCCCAGATTTCGCCGTGCACCCGCACCTGACCCTTGGAGCCCCGCCATTGGATCACCACCGCGCGGCTTCCGATCATCTCCTCAGCCCCGGTGCCCGGCGGCCGCTTGTAGGCCTTCATCGCCGCGCCGACGACGCCGAAGATCAGCGCCGCGGTCGTGGCGGCGGTGCCCGCGACCACCGGCCACGACACGGCGACCTCGATGTCCCAGCCGGTGCCTTCGAACAGGAAGATCGCGCCGACCACGAAGGCGACCAGCCCGCCGGCGCCGAGAATGCCGATTCCCGGCGCGAACGCTTCCGCGATCATCAGCGCGATTCCAAGCAGCAGAAGGGCCAGCGCGCCATAGTGCACCGGCAGGGCGGAGAGCGCGATCAGCGCAAGGATAAGGCTGATGCCGCCGACGGTGCCCGGAACGAGCGCCCCCGGATTCCAGAATTCAAGGATGATTCCGTAAAAGCCGATCAGCAGCAAAAGGAAAGCGACATTGGGATCGGAAATCACCGCCAGCAGCCGGGTGCGCCAGTCCGGCTCGATCACCCGATGGGCGGCGCCCTCGGTGGCCAGCGTGCGCTCGCCATCGCCGACCTTGACCGTGCGGCCGTCGATCGCCGCCAGCAGCTCGTCCAGATTCGCCGCCACCACTTCGATCACACCTTCCTTGCGCGCATCCTCGGCGGTCAGCGTCGCCGCCTCGCGCACCGCCTTTTCCGCGAACTCGACATTGCGCCCGCGAAGCTGGGCGAGGCTGCGCAACAGCGCCACCACGTCCTCCATCGCCTTGCGTTCGGCCGCGCTCCCGCTCGGCTGGTCCTTGTCCTTCTCCTTGTCGTCGGTTGGCTGCGGTCCCGGAAGCCCCGGCACGCCGATCGAGATCGGGGTGGCCGCGCCGAGATTGGTGCCCGGCGCCATGGCCGCCACATGGGAAGCGTAGACCAGGAAGGTGCCGGCGGAGGCCGCGCGCGCCGCTCGGCGCCACATAGACAACGATCGGCACCGGGGCCGCCACCATTTCCTGGATCATTTCGCGGGTCGCGGAGACGAGCCCGCCGGGCGTGTCGAGGCGGATGATCAGCGCTTCGCCGCCCTCGGCCCGCGTCGTTTCGATGGCGCGCGTCAACTGCCGCTGCGTCGCGACGCCGATCGCGCCCTTGATGTCGATCACGAACACGGGGCCCGCCGGCTGCCCGCGGGTAAGCATCGTTGCCGTGCCCAGGATCAGCAGGGCGAAGGCGCAAACGCGCATTGCTCTTGCGTGCTGCATCGCCCTAATAGGCTATCGGAAACCGGCCGCGCATGTAAGCTGCGCGGGGGCGTGCTGCTCAGGTCTCCCGCAGCAGCCTTTCCAGCCAGTGGATGTCGTAGCGGCCGTCGATCATCTCGGGCGTGTTGGCGAGCCGCTGCAATAGAGGGATCGTGGTGTCGATGCCGTCGACGACGCATTCCCCCAGGCTGCGGCGCAGGCGCATCAGGCATTCGTTGCGGTTCTTGCCGTGGACGATGAGCTTGCCGATCAGGCTGTCGTAATAGGGCGGGATGACATAGCCCTGATAGACCGCCGAATCGACCCTGACGCCGAGCCCGCCGGGAGCGTGAAAATAGCGGATGCGGCCGGGCGAGGGGCGGAACGTCTCCGGGTTCTCGGCGTTGATGCGGCACTCGATGGCGTGGCCGTTGAACTGCACCTCCTCCTGGGTCAGCGACAAGGGCGCGCCGGAGGCGATGCGGATCTGCTCGATGACCAGGTCGATGCCGGTGATCATCTCGGTCACCGGGTGCTCGACCTGGATGCGCGTGTTCATCTCGATGAAATAGAACTTGCCGTCCTCATAGAGGAACTCGACGGTGCCGGCGCCGCAATAGCCGAGCTTGGCCATCGCCGCTGCGACGGTCGCGCCGATCCTGGCGCGTTCATCGGCGTTGAGGGCAGGCGAGGGCGCCTCCTCCCAGATCTTCTGGTGGCGCCGCTGCACCGAGCAGTCGCGCTCGCCGAGATGGATGGCCTTACCGCGGCCGTCGCCGAGCACCTGGAACTCGATGTGCCGCGGCTTGGCGAGATAGGCCTCGAGATAAAGCGCGTCGTCGCCGAAGGCGGCTTTCGCCTCGGCGCGGGCGCCGGAAAGCGCCTCGGGCAGCTCGGCCGGCGAGCGGGCCAGCTTCATGCCCTTGCCGCCGCCGCCGGCGGCCGCCTTGACCAGCACCGGATAGCCGATCTCCTTGGCGATGCGGCGGGCCTCCTCGTCCGACCGAATCGCGCCTTCCGAGCCCGGCACCACCGGGATGCCGAGCGCCTTGGCCGTCTTCTTGGCCTCGATCTTGTCGCCCATCAGCCGGATATGCTCCGCGCTCGGGCCGATGAAGACGATGCCGTGCTCGTCGAGGATCTCGGCGAACCGCGCGTTCTCCGCCAGGAAGCCGTAGCCGGGATGGACCGCCTCGGCGCCGGTGATCTCGCAGGCGGCAAGCAGCGCCGGCACGTTCAGATAGCTGTCCTTGCTCGGCGGCGGGCCGATGCACACGCTCTCCTCGGCAAGCCGCACATGCATCGCGTCGGCGTCGGCGGTGGAATGCACGGCGACCGCGGCGACGCCCAGCTCCTTGCAGGCGCGCAGGATCCTGAGCGCGATCTCGCCGCGGTTGGCGATCAGGATTTTTTCGAACATCGCCACCTGGAAAGGCCCGCTACTCGATGATCAGGAGCGGCTCGCCATATTCGACCGGGTGACCGTCGGTGATCAGGATCGCGGCGACCGTCCCGGCCTTCGGCGCGGGGATCGGGTTCATGGTCTTCATCGCCTCGACGATGAGCAATGTCTGCCCGGCCTTGACCTTGCTGCCGACCTCGACGAAGGGGGCGGCGCCGGGTTCCGGCGCCCGGTAGGCGGTGCCGACCATCGGCGAGGCGACGACGCCGGGATGCTTGGAAAGGTCCTCAGGCGCAGGCGTCTCCGGGGTCGGCTGGGCGGCCGGCCGGTCGGGCTTGGCGGGCGCCG
>JAUYJB010000066.1 GCA_030688605.1 Hyphomicrobiales bacterium | reverse complement strand
GACGCGCGATACGGGATATCGGGCGAGCGCCGCAACGAACCCGGTGGGCCGATTTGGCCCACCGAAGGCCGGGTTCTTTTGCGCCGTGGCGGTGTTGCGGCTGTTGGCCGATGCACCGCATCGCCCGGCGAGCCGCGCCTGGCCCCGGCGCAAAATCATCCCGGTCAAATGGTTCCCTATAACCATGAACCGCTCTAAGGGTATCGGGTCGTTGCTTTCGAGATTAAATCTGATTGCTTCCCGAAGTCGCCTGCAGTTCGACGCCGGCAGACTTTCCCTCCGCCAACAACGCGTCCAGCGTTTCGCGCGAAAGCGGAATGCCGGTCTTGCTGCGATGCGCTTCGGTGCGGCGTTCCCGCTCCCCCGGGATCAATATCTCGTCGATGTCCGCGGCGCGCGGCTCCGCCTTGACCCGCTCGATAAGCTCATCCATGCGTGCCGTGAACACCTCCCGGGGTACGAACAGATCGGGCCGCAAACAAATGAAGAAGTGCCCGACGTCGGCGGGCCGGGTGAGATCGAGAAGCGGGTTGGCGACACGTCCGGCGAAAGCTGCACCTGAGAGCACGCCGCTCAGAATGTCCATCAGCATGGAAAGCGCCGCGCCTTTCACGCCGCCGACGGGCAGCATCGTACCGCCGTCGATCAGCGCCTGCGGATTGGTGGTCGGGCGCCCTTCAGAGTCGAGCGCCAACCCCGGAGGGATCGCCTCGCCGCGCTTTGCGGCGATGTAGACATTCCCTCGTGCCAGCACGCTCATGGCCATGTCGAGAACGAATGGGCCATTTTCGCCTCCAGGCACGCCGGCTGCGAGCGGGCTCGTGCCGAAGAAGGGGCGGCGGCCGCCCCAGGGGGCGAATGCGGGGGAGGCGTTGGTGAAGGCTAGCCCGATCATGCCCGCCTCGATGGCTTGGAGCACATAGTAGGCAGCCATGCCGTAATGGTTGCTGTGGCGGACGGAAACGACTCCGACGCCGGTGCTGCCCGCCAGATCGATGGCTTCGCGCATGGCACGCGTTCCGGCGACCGCACCAAGCGCATTGCCGGCATCGATGGACACCGCTGTCGGGGAGACACGCTCGACCTTGATCTCGGGATTTGGCGTCAAAACGCCCTTGCGGATGCGCTCCAAATAGGGCGAAGCACGAAAAACACCATGTGTGTCGACACCGCGCAGATTGGCGCGGACCAGACAGTCTGCGACCGTCCTGGCATCTCTTGCCGGTACGCCGTGATGGTGGAAGAGGGCTGCAACGAATTGCCTGAGCGTATCCGGAGCAACGACGGTTGTGGCGGCGTTGCCCTTTGTCGCCTCAGACATGCGCCCCTGCCTTCAACAGCGCCCGGATGCGTCTGAGCCGGGGCGTCATGACGACAATACCGTCGGCCGGATACAGCGCCTCTTCGATGCGGTGCGTCACGTAGATCACGGTCTTGCGGTACCGCTCCCAAATGTGCAGCAACTCGTTCTGTAGCAGGTCCCGTGTCCGGACGTCGAGCGCGCCGTAGAGCTTGTCCATCGCCAGCTCCTCCGGACCGACTGCCAGCCATCAAGCTATTAACAATGAGGAATTTTTTGTTCAGGTGGTGAGTCGAAACCGGCAACACTTTTCCGCGGTCTACGCTGTCGTATGGTCGAGACTCCGGCTCACCGCATCCCTCAAGGCGCGATGCAACAACACCTGTCCTGGATCGGCGGATCCGTTCATGAGCCCGATCAACGTCAGCCACGTCTCGTCGTCCGCGTGCGCGGCGAGATGCTCGATTGCCTGGGCAGCGAATGCACCCGCCGTCAGGCCGTCACGCGCCGCCGTTTCCTTGACGCGCGCGACCAGCGCCAGGTCATCGAGCGACAGCAGCGTCTCCGTCGCCAGGGCCGGATCCTTGAGCCGTGCGATCAAATCCGCGGGCGGCACGGCACCCTCTCGTTACGATCATGCGGCCCGGGAGCCACGGACATGTCGATCCCCTCGATGCGAGCGCGGGCGATAAGGCCGGTGACATAGTCCGCCGCCGCCTGCCGCCCCGCCCGGGTGCGGAGATAGGCCGCGATGCGCTCGGCTACGGCCTCGAACGAGGCGCCCGAAAAGTGACGATCGCGATTGCGCTCGTAGAACCGCCGGCACGCCTGTTCGTCCGGCCGGGGCACCTTGACCTGCGGCTCGATCAGGCACCGGATGATCGCCTCGGTGGTGAGTTCCCGGCGACCGTGTTCATCGCTCAAGGGTTCTGCGGCGATGCCGAGATGACTTGCCTCCTGCAGCAGAAGCTCGCGGATGACAAGCGCCCGTGCAGCGGCTTTCCAGGCTTCGATCGCCGTCGGCGCCGGGTGATGCTGGACCTCGAGGGCAATTTCGCCGCGCGGGATGGCGACACCGTTGACCGTGATGTCGGCGGGCCGTGGCAGGTCGTTCGGTTTCAATGTGCACGACATGGATCGCTCCGCCGATCATTCCGCGGCTTGGATCGATGACGCGGCGGCCGTGCGCGCCGGCCGTGCGCGCACGACCTGGTAGCCGCGCCGGCCGAGATACCAGATCGGCGCGCTCCAGACGTGCACCAGCCGCGTGAAGGGGAGGATGAGGAAGATGGTGAGCCCCAGGAACAGATGCAGCTTGAAGATGATATGGGCATCGGCGATCAGCGCCGAGGCGCCGGGGTCAAGGAAAACGATGCCCTGGGCCCAGGTCATGAACTTGACCATCTCGGCGCCGTCGAGATGGCCGAGCGATACCGTGATCGACACCAGACCGAGAATCAACTGCGCGTAGAGCAGCAGGAGAACGGCGATATCGCCGAACGATGACGTCTTGCGGATGCGCGCGTCGAACAGCCGCCGGTGCACCAGCATCGTGAGGCCGATGAAGCAGAAGATGCCCGCGACGCCGCCGAGAATGATCGCCATCCATTGCTTGAAGGTGTGCGAAACGCCCATCGCGTCGAACACCCAGATCGGCGTCAGCAGGCCGCCGAGATGGCCGAGGAAAATGACCAGGATACCGACGTGGAAGAGGTTGGAACCCCACGTGAGCTGGGCGCGGCGCAGGAGCTGGCTCGAGCCGCTGCGCCAGCTGTACTGTTCGCGCTCGAAACGGAACAGGCTGCCGCCGATGAACACGGTCAGGCAGAGATAAGGGTACCAGCCGAAGACGATGTAGGTGATGGCGTCGCGCATGGCGCTCTCCTCAAGTCTCGTTGGCGGGAACGGGCCGTCTCGCAGCGCGGATCTTCGCAATCAGGCTGTCCTTGCAGCCCATTGCGGCGCCCGGGCCGAAGACGACGGGCTCCTCGGCCCAAGCCGCGTCGAGGGTTTCGAGGTCGTTCGGATCGGTGTCCTCGTCAACCAATGCCATGTCCGGCTCATTTGCGCTTACACCCGCCTCCGCAAGGGCGATGAGCGCACGGAACACGGCCTCGTAGCAGGAGCCGCGCTTTTCGAGCCTCTCCGCAACCGCCTTCAGAATGTGGGCCGCTTGACCCAACAGGGACTGGGCTTCGGTCCGCGGCAGGGTGGATAGAAACTCGAGAAACAGCGGCAGGAAGTCGGGAAGCTCCGATTGGCTGATGAACAGGCCGTGCTTCTCGTAGAGCGCTTTCAAGTCGATCATGGCTTGCCCGCGGTCGCGGCTTTCGCCATGCACGTGCTCGAAGATATGCAGCGACAGCGACCGCGTGCGGTCGAACAGCAGCACATATCGCTCCTGCAGGTCGTACAGGTCGCCGGTTTCGAGTTCTTGCAGCAGGCCGCCCAGGCCCCGGCGCAAACCATCGCAGAGCAGCCGCTCTTCGCGCAGGCAGGACCGAATCTCGGCCGTGGCGCTCTTGAGTTCCGCCGTCGGATAGTTGAGAAGCGCCGACAGCGCCTTGAATGTTTTCGCCATCACGCGACCTCCATCGGTGTCTTGGCGCGCCGTGGCGTGCCGAACAGGCTGGTCTCGGTGGTGCCGCCGGCACAGCCATTGCCGAAGGAGAAACCGCAAGAACCGCGCAGATCGTAGGCGTCCTCGCCGAGTTCGCGATGTGCGGTCGGGATGACGAAGCGGTCCTCGAAATTGGCGATCGCCATGATGCGGTACATCTCCTCGATGGTGGCGGCGCTGAGGCCGACTCGGGCAGCGATGGCCTCGTCGATCACCCCGTCGACGGTCTTGGCGCGCATGTATGCGCGCATGGCGAGCATCCGCTCCAGCGCCTGGACGATCGGCGCTTCCTTTCCGGCGGTCAGCAAATTGGCGAGGTATTGCATGGGAATGCGCAAGGAACGAACGTCGGGCATGTCGCCGTCGACGCCGATCTTGCCGGCCTCGGCCGCCGACTGGATTGGCGAAAGCGGCGGCACGTACCAGACCATCGGCAGCGTGCGGTATTCCGGATGCAGCGGGAAGGCCACCTTCCACTCCATCGCCATTTTCCAGACCGGGGAACGCCGCGCGGCTTCGAGCCAGGAATCCGGCACCCCGTCGGCCCGAGCCTGGGCGATGACGGCCGGGTCGCCGGGGTCGAGGAAGATATTGAGCTGGGCCTGATAAAGATCCTGCTCCTCGGCCACGCTCGCCGC
This sequence comes from Hyphomicrobiales bacterium, assembly GCA_030688605.1. Lineage (NCBI taxonomy): Bacteria > Pseudomonadati > Pseudomonadota > Alphaproteobacteria > Hyphomicrobiales > Hyphomicrobiales bacterium. The sequence goes on along the minus strand of JAUYJB010000066.1, from coordinate 87,963 downwards.
TTCCGCGATGCGGTCGGCATCGTAAAGCACGACACCCAGATAGCGGATGCGGCCGACGCAGGTCTCCGAGCACACCGTCGGCTGCCCCGCCTCGATGCGCGGGTAGCAGAGCACGCACTTCTCCGACTTGCCGCTCGACCAGTTGTAGTAAATCTTCTTGTAGGGGCAGCCCGAGACGCACATGCGCCAGCCCCGGCACTTGTCCTGATCGATCAAGACGATCCCGTCCTCCTCGCGCTTGTAGATGGCGCCCGACGGGCAGACCGCGACACAGGCGGGGTTGAGGCAGTGCTCGCACAGACGCGGCAGGTACATCATGAAGGTGTTTTCGAACGCGCCGTAGATATCCTTCTGCACGCCGTCGAAATTGACGTCGGCCGAGCGCTTCTCGAACTCGCCGCCCAGGATCTCCTCCCAGTTCGGCCCCCACTCGATCTTCTCCATGCGCTCGCCGGTGATGAGCGAGCGTGGCCGGGCCGTCGGCGAAGCCTCAAGTTCCGGCGCCGTCTGCAGATGCTCGTAGTCGAAGGTGAAGGGCTCGTAATAGTCATCGATCTCCGGCAGATCGGGATTGGCGAAAATGTTGGCCAGGACGCGCCACTTGGACCCGATCTTGGGTTGCAGCTTGCCGTTCTTCTTGCGCACCCAGCCGCCGTTCCAACGCTCCTGGTTCTCCCACGCCTTCGGGTAGCCGATGCCGGGCTTCGTCTCGACATTGTTGAACCAGGCGTATTCCATGCCTTCCCGGTTGGTCCAAACGTTCTTGCAGGTGACGGAGCAGGTGTGACACCCGATGCACTTGTCGAGGTTCAGCACCATCGCGATTTGCGCGCGGACTTTCATTCTGCGACCTCCAGGCGTGCGGCAGGTTTGGTCGGTTGCTCGGCGGCCGGGCGGTCGAGCCAATCGACCTTCGACATCTTGCGGACGACGACGAACTCGTCGCGGTTCGACCCGACCGTGCCGTAATAGTTGAAGCCGTAGGACTGCTGGGCGTAGCCGCCGATCATGTGGGTCGGCTTGAGCACCGTGCGGGTGACCGAATTGTGGATGCCGCCGCGCTGGCCGGTCAGCTCCGAGCCCGGCACGTTAATGATCTTCTCCTGTGCGTGATACATCATGCACATGCCTTCCTTGACCCGCTGCGAGACGACGGCGCGGGCGACCAGCGCGCCGTTGATGTTGAATGCCTCGATCCAGTCATTGTCGACGATGCCGGCTTTCCTGGCGTCGACCTCGCTGATCCACACGATCGGACCTCCGCGCGACAGAGTGAGCATCAGCAGGTTGTCGGTGTAGGTGGAATGGATGCCCCACTTCTGATGCGGGGTGATGAAGTTCAGCACGACAGCCTTGTTGCCGTTCGGCCTGCGGTCGATCACCGGCTTGACCGACTTGGTATCGATCGGCGGCCGGTAGACGCACAACGCCTCGCCGAAGGCGCGCATCCACAGGTGATCCTGATAGAGCTGCTGGCGCCCGGAGAGCGTGCGCCACGGGATCAGTTCGTGCACGTTGGTGTAGCCGGCGTTGTAGCAGACCTTCTCCGATTCCAGGCCGGACCAGATCGGCGAGGAAATGATCTTGCGCGGCTGCGCCACCACGTCGCGGAAGCGGATCTTTTCGTCCTCCTTGGGCAGCGCCAGATGCGCGTGCTCGCGGCCGGTGGTCTTACCCAGCGCCCTCCAGGCCTTGACGGCGACCTCGCCGTTGGTTTCCGGCGCCAGCGTCAGGATCACTTCGCTGGCGTCGATGTCGCTGTCGATGCGCGGCAGGCCCTTGGTCGGCCCCTCTTCGCGGACAACGCCGTTGAGCTTCTTCAGGAACTCAACCTCGTGCTCGGTGTTCCAGCTGATGCCCTTGCCGCCGTTGCCGATCTTGGTCATGAGCGGGCCGAGGGCCGTGAAGCGCTTGTAGAGGTTGGGATAGTCGCGTTCGACGACCGTCACCTGCGGCATTGTCTTGCCGGCGACCGGCTCGACCTCGCCCTTCTTCCAATCCTTGACGTCGACGGCCTGGGCGATCTCGGCCGGCGTGTCGTGGAGGATCGGCGTCAGCACCACATCCTGTTCCACACCGAGGACCTCCGGCGCCACGTCGGAGAACTTCTTCGCGATCTCCTTGTAGATCTCCCAATCGCTGCGGCACTCCCACAAGGGGTCCACGGCCGCGGTCAGCGGGTGGATGAAGGGGTGCATGTCGGAGGTGTTGAGATCGTTCTTCTCGTACCAGGTCGCGGTCGGCAGCACGATGTCGGAGTAGACGCAGGTCGTCGACATGCGAAAGTCGATGGTCACAAGCAGGTCAAGCTTGCCTTCCGGCGCCTCGTCGTGCCAGGCAACCTCCTTCGGCTTCTGACGCCCCGAGTGGCCCAGGTCCTTGCCGAGCAACCCATGCGGCGTGCCAAGCAGATGCTTGAGGAAATACTCGTGCCCCTTGCCGGACGAGCCCAGCAGGTTGGAGCGCCAGACGAACAGATTCCGTGGCCAGTTGGCCGGGTCGTCCGGATCCTCGCAGGAGAGCTCGATCTCGCCCGACTTCAGCGCCTTAACGACATAGTCCCTGGGGTCGAGTTTTTTCCACTTCGCCCGCGCCGCGATGGTCAAAGGATTGGTCTTGAGCTGCGGCGCCGACGGCAACCAGCCCATGCGTTCGGCGCGGACATTGTAGTCGATCAGCGCGCCGTCCCAGGGTCCCGCCGGCGCCGTCGGCGACAAGATCTCGGACACATCGAGGCTCTCGTAGCGCCACTGATCGCTATGCGCGTACCAGAACGAGGTCGAGTTCTGCTGCCGCGGCGGACGGGCCCAGTCCAGCGCGAAGGCGAGCGGCAGCCAGCCCGACTGCGGGCGTAGCTTCTCCTGGCCCACATAGTGCGACCAGCCGCCGCCCGACTGGCCGACGCAACCGCACATCACCAGCATGTTGATGATGCCGCGATAGTTCATGTCCATGTGGTACCAGTGGTTCATCGCCGCGCCGATGATGACCATGGAGCGGCCTTTGGTCTTCTCGGCGTTGCGAGCAAACTCGCGGGCAACCGTGATGATCTGGTCGCGCGGCACCCCGGTAATTTTTTCGGCCCAGGCCGGCGTGTAGGGTTCGTAGTCGTCGTAGCTCTTGGCGACATTCTTGCCCCCAAAGCCGCGGTCGACGCCGTAGTTGGCGACGAACAGATCGAACACCGTAGCAACCAAGGCCTCGCCGTCGGCGAGGTTCACGGTTCGGACCGGCACCTTGCGGACAAGGATGCTGTCGTGATCGGTGCCCGTGAAATGTTCGTGGGCGACGTTGCCGAAATATGGAAAGGCGACGTCGGCGGTCTTGGCCTTGGGTGCCGCGAGCGTCAGGCGCAGCTTGACGTCGCCGCCGGTTGATTCCTTCTCCTCCAGGTTCCATTTGCCCTGCTCGCCCCAGCGGAAGCCGACCGAGCCGCGCGGCACCACCAGGGAGTTCGTCTTCTCGTCGAAGGCGATCGTTTTCCATTCGGGATTGTTGGTTTCGCCGAGCGCGCCCGCGAAATCCGACGCTCGCAGCAGACGCTCGGGAACAAGCCGGCCGTCCTGCTTCACCAGCCGCACCAGCATCGGCATGTCGGTATATTGGCGGGCATAGGCGGTGAAATAGTCGACCTGCCGGTCGATGTGGAACTCGCGCAGGATGACGTGGCCCATGGCCATGGCCAGCGCCGCATCGGTGCCCTGCTTCACCGAAATCCAGAGATCGGAGAATTTCGACGCTTCCGAATAGTCGGGGCAGATGACGACGCTCTTGGCGCCGCGATAGCGCGCTTCTGTATAGAAATGGGCATCGGGCGTGCGCGTTTGCGGCACGTTGGAGCCCCAAAGAATGAGGAAGCTCGAATTGTACCAGTCCGCGCTTTCCGGAACGTCGGTCTGCTCGCCCCAGGTTTGCGGGCTCGCCGGCGGCAGGTCGCAATACCAGTCGTAGAAGGACAGGCACACGCCGCCGAGGAGCGACAGATAGCGGGCGCCGGCCGCGTAGCTGACCATCGACATGGCGGGAATCGGCGAAAACCCGACCACGCGGTCCGGCCCGTAGGTCTTGGCGGTGTAGGCGTTGGCCGCGGCGATGATCTCCGTGACCTCGTCCCAGCTCGCGCGCACGAAGCCGCCCATGCCCCGCTTTGTCGTGTAAGCGGCGCGCTTGTCCGCATCCTCGACGATCGACGCCCAGGCCGCGACCGGCTCGCGGACGGCCCGCGCCTCCCGCCACAGCTTGAGGAGCCGCGCGCGCACCAGCGGATATTTCACTCGATTGCCGGAGTAGAGGTACCAGGAGTAGCTCGCGCCGCGCGAGCAGCCGCGCGGCTCGTGGTTCGGCAGGTCCGGCCGCGTACGCGGGTAATCCGTCTGCTGGGTTTCCCAGGTGACGATGCCGCCCTTGACGTAGATCTTCCACGAGCACGAGCCCGTGCAGTTGGTGCCGTGGGTCGAGCGCACCACCTTGTCGTGCTGCCACCGCTTGCGGTAGCCGTCCTCCCAGCGGCGGTCTTCGCGGGTGGTGATGCCGTGTCCGTCGGCGAACGTGTCGGCGGAGCGGTTGAAGAACGTGAGGCGATCGAGGAAATGGCTCATCGTCGTTTCCACTTATGCTGAAGACAGAGGCGCCGCAGGCGGCAACAGGCCGCGCTCGACGTCATGCAAAAGTCCGCCGCGCCTTGTGTAGAAGCCCCAGGTGATGACCACGCAGCTCACGTAGAAGATCATGAAGATCCACAGCGCCGGCTGCGGCCCGCCGGTGAGAGTGATCGACGAGCCGTAGGCTTTGGGGATGAAGAAGGCGCCGTAGGCCGCGATGGCCGAGGTGAAGCCGATGATGGCGGCGGATTCCATCTCCGCCTGCCGCGCCCGCTCGGCGATGCTCATGCCGGGTGCAAGCCGCGGCATTTCGGTGCGCATGATCGCGGGGATCATCTGGAAGGTCGAGGCATTGCCCACGCCGGTGGCGAAGAACAGCACCATGAACATGGCGAAGAAGCCCCAGAACGCGCCAGGCTGATCCTTGATGCCGAGGAAGTAGAGCACGCCGGCGACCGCCGCGATCATCAGCACGAACACCCAGAACGTGACGCGGCCGCCGCCGTATTTGTCCGACAGCCAGCCGGTGGCCGAGCGCGACAGCGCGCCCACCAGCGGCCCGAGGAAGACGAACTTGAGCGAGTCGACCTCCGGAAACTGGGTCTTGGCCAGCAGCGGGAAGCCGGCGGAATAGCCGATGAAGGAGCCGAAGGTGCCGGTGTAGAGCCAGCACATGATCCAGTTGTCGCGGCGGCGGAAGATCACTGCCTGATCGGCGATCGAGGCCTTCATCGAGGCGATGTCATCCATGCCGAACCAGGCGGCAATGGAGGCAATGGCGATGAACGGCACCCAGACGAAGCCGGCGTTCTGCAGCCAAAGCTGCGTGGTCTTACCGGCCTCGACCTGCGGACTGCCGCCGAGCCAGCCGAACACGCCGGCGGTGATCGCCAGCGGGATGACGAACTGCACCACGCTGACGCCGAGATTGCCGAGCCCGGCATTCATCGCAAGCGCGTGGCCTTTTTCCGCCTTCGGGAAGAAGAAGTTGATGTTGGCCATCGAGGAGGCGAAGTTCCCGCCGCCGAAGCCGCACAGCAGCGCGAGCACCAGGAACATCAGATACGGCGTCCCCGGATGCTGCACCGCAATTCCGATCCCGATCGCAGGAATCAGCAGCAACAAGGTGGACAACGTCGTCCACAGCCGGCCGCCGAAGATCGGCGGCATGAACGAGTAGAAGATGCGCAGCGTCGCGCCCGACAGTCCCGGCATCGCCGCCAGCCAGAACAGCTGATCGGTGGTGAACTGGAAGCCGACCCCAGGAAGTTTGGCGACCACGACCGACCACACCATCCACACCGCAAAGGCCAACAGCAGCGCCGGGATCGAGATCCAGAGGTTGCGGTTGGCAATGCGCTTGCCGGTCGATTCCCAGTATGTCTTGTCTTCGATGTTCCAGTTTGCGATTGCGGGCATGTCGTTCCTCTTGATCTCTTGAGTGTCGTTGTTTCCGTTCGTTTCGCCTCGGTTGGCGCCGCGCTCAGTCGCACCGGACTTCCGCGCCCCGGCGCCGGTACCACCACCAGGTCGCCAACAGGCAGGTCACGTAGAACACGATGAAAACGGTCAGCGCGGTTGCGGCCGTACCCGTCGTATTGAGCGAGATCGCGATCATCGCCGGGATGAAGAACAGCCCGAGCGCGGCAATTCCTGCCGTGAAGCCGAGTGCGACGGAGGCCTCGATCTCGCCTTCGGCGACCGCACGATCCTGGGCCGCCTTGTCTTTTCCGGCCGCAGCCCGCGTGTGCAGCTTCAGGAAAACATTGGGGACGACATGGAACACCGAGCCGTTGCCGATTCCGGTGGTGATGAACAACAAGACAAAAGCTGCATAGAACCACGGCAGCGTGTTGCCGTTCGATTCTGACGGCAGGAATGCCAGGATCGTCATCGCCGCCACCAACATGACCGCGAAGTTCCAGAAAGTGACCTTGGCGCCGCCGAGGCGGTCGGACAGCCAGCCGCCGAGCGGCCGCACCAGCGCGCCGAGCAGCGGGCCGACGAACGCCCAATGTTTGGCATCGGAGTCCGGGAACAAGGTCGACAGGAGTTGCGGGAAGGCGGCGGCAAATCCGATGAACGAGCCGAACGTGCCGGTATAGAGCCAGGCCAGGATCCAGGCGTGCTTGCGCTTGAAAATGCCGACCTGTTCGCCGAAGCTTGCCTGCGCGCCGCGGATGTTGTTCTGGCCCCAGGCGGCGGCGATGGTGGCGGCCACGATCAGCGGAACCCAGATGAAGCCGGCATTCTGCATCCAGACCATGCTGACGACGGCGCCGTCGGTATGGGTCTGCGGGGTACCGCCCTTGATCCAGAGCGCGCCGCCGTAGATCGCCAGCGGCACCACCGCCTGCATCACGCCGACGCCGAGGTTGCCGGCGCCCGCGTTCCAGCCGAGCGCCGTGCCCTGCATCTTCTTGGGGAAGAAGAAGCTGATATTGGCCATGCTGGCGGAGAAATTGCCGCCGCCCAGTCCGCACAGCAGCGCGATGGCGACGAACACCACGTAGTTCGTGTTCGGGTCCTGCACCGCCAGCGCCATCCACAGCGTCGGCAGCAGCAGCGAAGCCGTGCTGAACACCGTCCAGTTGCGGCCGCCGAAGATCGGTACGACGAATGAATAGGCGAGCCGCAGCGCGCCGCCCGAGATGCCCGGCGCGGCCGCCAGCCAGAACAGCTGATCGGTGGTGAACTTGAAGCCGATGCGGGGCAGCTCGACCACCACCACGCTCCAGACCATCCAGACCGCAAAGGACAGGAACAGCGGCGGCATGGACAGGATCAGGTTGCGCAACGCGATGCGCCGGCCCTGCTGCCGCCAGAACGCCTCGTCGTCCGGGCGCCAGTCGGTGAGCCAGCGGCGCGCGGCATGCAGGCCCAGCCGTTCGCGCAGCGCCGGTTCCCGCTCAAGGACGGCGGCGCGTTCGCCGCGTTCGGCCATCCAGGTCCAGATCATGACGCCGGCGACAACGGCATACATCAGCATGAACGTGCTTGAGCGCACGTCGGTGGCATCGGCGGCGACGCCGAACATGATGGGAAGCGTGAAACCGCCGAGACCGCCGATGACCCCGACCAGGCCGCCGACGGCGCCCATGTTGGCCGGGTAGTAGTCGGCAAGCTCGCGATAGACGCTTGCCTTGCCGATGCCCTGGGCGATTCCGACAACGAAGACGAGAACCGTGAACAGAATGACCCCGACGGCGATGTCAAGGTTCACGCTTCCCTTGATGCCGTGAATCACCAGGGTGGTGGGCGGATAAGAGAGGAAGAACAGGCAGACGATGCAGACCCAGAACACCCACCAGGTCGTGGTGCTGCCGCCGTACCGATCCGAGATCCACCCGCCCAGCGCGCGAATGACGCCGGAGGGCAGCGTGAAGAACATTGAAATGAAGGCCGCGGCACTGAGGCTCAGGCCATATTCCGAGATGTAATATTTCGGTAGCCAAAGCGCGAGCGCGACGAAACCGCCGAAGACGAAGTAGTAGGCGAGTCCAAATCGCCACACGCGCAATTCCGCAAGCGGCGCGAGCTGGTCGCTGAGGGTCGGAAAACGTCCCTTTTGCCGGCGTTCCTCCAGTCTTGGATCTGGATAGGTGAAGAACCAGAAAATTACCGCCATCGCCAACATGGCGACGGAGTAGATCTGCGGCACCGCGCGCCAGCCCAGCGCAATGATGATCAATGGCGCCACCAGGTTCGTCACGGCGGCGCCCGCGTTGCCGGCGCCGAAGATGCCCATGGCGGTGCCCTGCTTCTCCTTCGGGAACCAGGCGGACGTGTAGGCGATGCCGATGGCGAACGACCCGCCGGCGAGACCCACGAACAGACCGATGGCGAGGTACTGCCAATATTCGGTGGCGAACGCCAATCCGTAGGTCGGGATCGCCACCAGGATCATCTGGATGAAATAGATGACACGGCCGCCGAACCGGTCGGTCAGAATGCCAAGTGGCAGGCGCACCAGCGATCCGGTCAGGATCGGCGTTGCGACCAGCAAGCCGAACTCCGTCTCGTTAAGAGCCAGCTCGCTCTTGATCCTGATGCCGATGACGGAAAACATCGTCCAGACCGCGAAGTTGACCGTAAAGGCCAACGTATTCATGGTCAGGACGGAATATTGCTTGCGGGTCTCGAAGCTGTACGGGTCGCTCCCGCTCTGGGCGGTGGCAGGGTCCGCCATCGTTTCCCTCCTGCAATGTCGTGCGCCCGGAGCGCGAGTCGGGGGAACCTCTCTGGATCGAGGGGGGGCTCAGTTGATCTGAGTCAATGGCAAGGGCGCCAACTGAAGAAACAAGTGTCAGAAAAATGGATTTGTTGGCTCCAGTTGCGTTGGGCCGCTTGCCAAATTGGCATACGTCATTCAATAAGTTGATGATCATCAATCCCTGACTGATGCGACCGACGCGATGCGTAGCGAAGATCTGCCGACCATCCGTGAACTGCCGCTGTTCGGCGCCATGGAGGAGGAGAACTTTGCCGAGCTCGTGCAGGCCGCCTACTTTCAGCGCTTTCCCCCAGGCGTTCAGCTGATCTCCGAAGGCGAGAAGGCCGACTTCCTGCATATCGTCGTGGAAGGCACCGTCGAGCTCGTCGCCCACGGCAATGGCCGCGAGACGGTCATGCAGCTGGTGCGTCCGGTGGAGACGTTCATTCTCGCGGCCGTCGTGCGGGATGCCGTTCACTTGATGTCAGGGCGAACGGTCGGGCGTTGTCAAATCCTGATGGTCCCTTCGCAAAGCATCAGGGAGATCTTCGCCCGTGACGCGGGGTTTGCCCGCTCGGTCGTCAGCGAGCTCGGCGGCCGCTACCGCGCCATGGTCAAAGCCTTGAAGAACCAGAAGCTGCGGACCGCGGTCGAGCGCCTGGCCAACTATTTGCTGCGCCTGGAGATCGAGCAGGGTACCGCGGGCCGATTGACGCTGCCGATGGAAAAGCGGGCGCTGGCGTCCCTGCTTGGCATGACGCCGGAGAACCTGTCGCGTGCTTTCAAAACGCTTGCGCCCTTTGGCGTCAAAGTCGAAGGAGCCGAGGTTCGACTCGCGAAGCGCAAGGACCTGGAGATCCTGGCGAAACCGAATCTGCTGATTGACGACCCGGACCTGTGAGTGCTCAGGCACTTCGTGTCCCGAAGTGTGAGGCCCGGATGTTGCGGTCACAATGTCAAAGAGCAAACGGAAAATGCCCCGGAACTGAAGGCAAAGTTCGCCATTGCCGCGAGCCGCCTGGCTCCGGGGTTTGCCCACTTTCCTTTAGCCCCGGATGATCCGGGGCCTCGCGCGGGCGCCGCGGCGCCGCGATATAGCGAATACTCACAGGGACTCTGTTGGGGCGACGTTGCGACGCCCGCGCGGTGTCTTTCCGATCTTCCCGCCGGCGTCTTCCGCGTGGGTCTCGCGCGCAGCTCTCAGGCGCTGGGGTCGTAGTGCCCCAGGGTCGGGCAGGCACGCCCGAGGCGGCGATCCGGCGCGCGAGACCGCGCGAAGGGTTGCATCGTCAATGTGGAGACGGGTCCAGACCGCTCGTCGGGCTTTGATGTCAATCAATGACGCCGGACTTGGGCCGACTATAGGTTGCGCGGTTGTTGGAGCGGATGAACGTTGGCAGCGGTCATGGCGCGCGCGTATCGACTGCGATGCGAATAGGGGCCGACGGCGCGCCTTTCAGCCGCAAGTCCAGAGCGGGTCGCCTAAGTGGCCGGTCTTGGGTTCCGTTACCGACAAACAGAACATGGAAGCGGGCGTTATGTTCCAGGTGCGAATTCATGGCAGGGGCGGACAAGGGGTCGTCACGGCCGCCGAACTGCTGTCCTTGGCGGCGTTCCTCGAGGGCAAGCAGGCGCAGGCCTTTCCCAGCTTCGGGTCCGAACGGATGGGCGCGCCGGTGGTCTCCTTCTGTCGCCTGGACGAAAAGGAAATCAGGCTTCGCGAGCCCATCCAGGAGCCGGACGCGCTCATTATCCAGGACCCGACGCTGCTGCACTCCGTCGATGTCTTCCATGGGCTCAAGGAGGACGGGTTCATCATCATCAACTCGACGCAGAGTTTCGAGGAACTGGGCATTGCCGAATTCGTAGGCAAGCTGCCGGCCCACCATGTCTGCAGCATCGCGGCTACGGATCTGGCCATGAAACATGTCAAGCGCCCGGTACCGAACGCGACGCTACTCGGCTGCTTTGCCGCCATTTCCGCCCAGCTGCAGATGGAATCGGTGGAAAGCGCGATCATGGAAAAATTCCCAGGCGCCGTCGGCGAGGCCAATGTAGCCGCGGCCCGCGAGGCGTTCGAAATGGCCAGAGCCGCCTAGAGCGCTCTAAACGAAGGAGCCACGGATGCTCAAGCAGATAGAAGGATCGCAGGCGGTTGCCCAGGCGATAGCGCTGTGCCGGCCGGAGGTCGTCTGCGCTTATCCGATCACGCCGCAAACCCATATCGTGGAGGGGGTCGGCGCGCTGGTGAAGTCGGGCGATCTCAAGAATTGCGAGTTCATCAACGTCGAATCGGAATTTGCCGCCTTGAGTGTCGCGATCGGGGCCTCGGCCGCCGGCGCGCGCGCCTACACGGCGACGGCGAGCCAGGGGCTCCTGTTCATGGCCGAGGCCGTCTACAACGCGGCCGGCCTCGGCCTGCCGATCGTCATGACCGTGGGCAACCGCGCCATCGGCGCGCCGATCAACATCTGGAACGATCACAGCGACAGCATGGCGGTGCGGGACTCGGGCTGGATTCAACTCTACGCCGAGACCAACCAGGAAGCGCTCGACCTGCACATCCAGGCCTTCCGTCTGGCCGAGGAACTGAGCTGCCCGGTCATGGTGTGCATGGACGGGTTCATCCTGACGCACGCCTATGAACGGGTCGAAATGCCGACGCAGGACGAGGTCGATGCCTTCCTTCCGCCGTTCGAGCCGGTGCAGGTGCTCGATCCCGCCGATCCCTATTCCATCGGCGCCATGGTCGGACCCGACGCTTTCACCGAGGTCCGCTACCTGGCGCATGAGAAGCAGCTTCAGGCGCTGCGGCTGATTCCGACGATCTCCGGCGTGTTCAAGGAGGTGTTCGGCCGCGAAACCGGCGGGTTGATCCACACCTACCGCACCGATGGGGCGGAAACGATCGTCGTTGCCTTGGGCTCGGTCAACGGCACCATCAAGGAGACCGTCGACAAGATGCGCGAGGAAGGCGCGGCCATCGGCGCGGTCAGCATCTGCTCGTTCCGCCCGTTCCCGTTGGATGAGTTGCGCGCCGTTCTGGAACAGGCTAAGCGCGTGGTGGTTCTTGAGAAGGCCTTCGCGGTTGGCCTCGGCGGCATCGTCGCCGCCGACGTGCAGATGGCGTTGCGGGGCTCTCCCGTGCCCGTCCACACCGTGATCGCCGGCCTTGGCGGCCGCCCCATCACCATGCGCGTCCTGCAGGAGCTGTTCGAGGCGGCGGCGCAAGACCGCCTGCCGGACGCCCAGTTTCTCGACCTCGACCACGCGGCGGTCGAGCATGAGCTTATCCGCGCCATCGCCACGCGCCGGTCCGGCCCCACCGCCGAGAACATTCTCAAGGCCATGGGGCGGGGCCAAGTTGCGGCCGGGGATTGAGGGACGCCATGACCGTGCGAAAGACTGCGTTGCAGCAGGTCAAGTTCTATCAGACCGGCACCCACACGGTGGGCAACCGGCTCATCGACGAGGCCAAGCGCACCGTGCAGGCGAGCGCCGAGCGCTCCAACGCCATCACATCCGGCCACCGCGCCTGCCAAGGGTGCGGCGAGGCGCTCGGCGCGCGCTACGCGCTCGACGCCGCGCTGCGCGCCGCCAAGGGTCAGCTTGTCGCCGTCAATGCGACCGGGTGTCTGGAAGTGTTCACGACGCCGTACCCCGAGACCTCGTGGCAGATCGCTTGGCTGCATTCCCTGTTCGGCAACGCGCCGGCGGTGGCGACCGGCGTTTCCGCGGCGATGCGGGTCAAGGGGCGCACCGACGTCAAGGTCGTCGCCCAGGGCGGCGACGGCGGCACCATGGATATCGGCTTCGGCTGTCTGTCGGGCATGTTCGAGCGCAACGATGACGTGCTCTACATCTGCTACGACAACGAAGCCTATATGAACACCGGCGTGCAGCGGTCGAGCGCGACGCCGCCTGCGGCCCGCACGGCGACGACGCCGGCGGTCGGCAAGGCGCCCGGCAACGTGTTCGGCACCGGCAAGAACCTGCCGCTGATCGCCATGGCGCACAACATCCCCTATGTGGCCACCGCCAGCGTCGCCGACCTTCACGATCTGGAGGCCAAGGTGACCAAGGCGATGGGCATTACGGGGTCGCGGTACATCCATATCATGGTCCCGTGCCCGCTCGGCTGGGGTTCGGAGCCGCATGACACGATCCGCATCGCTAGGCTTGCCGTCGAGACCGGGCTGTTTCCGCTTTTCGAGGCCGAGCACGGGGCGGTCACCGGATCCTACAAGATCCGCCGCCGCGCGCCGGTGGAAGCCTATCTCAAGACCCAGCGCCGCTTCGCCCATCTGTTCAAGAAGGGAGGCGAAGACAAGGAACGCATCGCCGCCATCCAGCGCATGGCCGACGCCAATATCGAGCGCTTCGGCCTGCTGGGCGGCGCGGAGCAGCGGCCATGAAACAGCTTCCCTACGCCATCACCCTCGACCCGGGCACCAGCCTCGCCAATCTGACCGGCTCGTGGCGGACGTCGAAGCCCGTCTATGTCGATCGCCTGCCGCCCTGCAACAACGCCTGCCCGGCCGGCGAGAACATCCAGAAGTGGCTGTTCCATGCCGAGGAAGGCGCCTATCGGACCGCCTGGCAGGCGCTGATGGAAGACAACCCCCTGCCGGCGGTGATGGGGCGCGTCTGCTATCACCCGTGCGAAGGCGCGTGCAATCGCGCCCAACTCGACACGGCGGTCAACATCCACGCCGTCGAGCGCTTCCTCGGCGATCTCGCCATCGAAAAACGCTGGGCACCGAAAATCGAGGCCAAGCCGTCGGGCAAGCGGGTCCTGGTCATCGGCGCCGGGCCGAGCGGGCTTTCGGCCGCCTATCACCTGACGCGCCTGGGGCACGCCGTCACCATCCGCGATGCCGGATCCATGGCCGGCGGCATGATGCGCTTCGGCATTCCCAAATACCGGCTGCCGCGCGACATATTGGACGCGGAGATCAAACGCATCGTCGACATGGGGGTGACGCTCGAGCTCGACACTAAGGTGGAGGACCTCGAGGCTGCCTTTGGCGAGGAGGGGTTCGATGCCGTGTTCGTCGCCGTCGGCGCGCATCTGGCCAAGCGCATCGACATTCCGGCCCACGCGGCCGGCAAGATCCTCGATGCGGTGAGCGTGCTGCGCGACGTGGAGACGGGCGAGGAACCGCCGCGGCTCGGCCGCCGCGTCGTGGTCTATGGCGGCGGCAATACGGCCATGGACATGGCCCGCACCGCCAAGCGCCTGGGCGCGGACGAGGCGATGATCGTCTATCGGCGATCCCGCAAGGAGATGCCGGCGCACGATTTCGAGGCGACCGAGGCGGAAGAAGAAGGCGTGCTGATCCATTGGCTGCGCACCATCAAAGAGATCGATCAGACGACCTTCACGGTGGAAAGGATGGCGATCGACGAAGAGGGCCGCCCCCAGCCCACCGGCGAACTGGAAACCTTGGAAGCCGATACGCTGATCCTTGCCCTCGGCCAGGACGCGGACACGCGCTTCTTGGAGAACGTCCCCGGCGTCGACATCGCCAAGGACGGGGTCGTCCAGATCGACGGGCGGATGATGACCGGCCGCAAGGGACTGTTCGCCGGCGGCGACATGGTGCCTGCCGAACGCACTGCCACCGTCGCCGTCGGCCATGGCAAGAAGGCGGCACGCCACATCGATGCCTGGCTGAGAAGCAAGCGCTACTTCAAGCCGCCCAAGCATGAGCCGGCCGAATTCGAGTATCTCAACAGCTGGTACTATGACGACGCGCCGCAAACGATGCAGCCGCAGCTTGAGGCGGTGCGCCGGCAGTCGAGTTTTGAGGAAGTTCTCAAGGGATTGGACGAGAAGAATGCGCTTTACGAGGCGCGGCGATGCCTTTCCTGCGGCAATTGCTTCGAGTGCGACAATTGCTACGGCATGTGTCCCGACAACGCCGTCATCAAGCTGGGTCCCGGCAAACGCTTCGAATTCAACTACGACTATTGCAAGGGCTGCGGCATATGTGCCGCCGAATGCCCGTGCGGTGCGATCACGATGGTCCCGGAGACGATCTGACGGGGCTGCCCGTCTTTCTTACCGCATGCTTGCGGCGATCCCGTCGCAACCCCGATGACCGGTCGTCTCCGGCCGATTGACGGAGCGGTCCTTCCTTGCCGCGAGCGTCACGGACGGCTGAAAGCGCCTGTCCTTGAACAAGGATGCGCCAGCCAGATGGCAGGTCCGTGCTGTCGAGCATGTCAACGTCGAGCCGGTCGGCGCCGGTTTGCGACATCGCGATGTTCGGATTTCATCTCCAACAGGCACGGGGCCCGACTTTCGGTCGGCATCGGTCAAATGGTTCCCTATAACCATGAACCGCTCTGGGGCCGACCCAATGACATCATTCGGCTGCGGGTATGAAGGTCACTTGATGCATTCCGATCTTCGAGCCGGTAAACAATTCCAGGTACTGAACCGCCGCGTAGGCGTGTTCGCGCATGATGGCCTCGGCGCGGGCTCCCTGCCCCTTGTCGATGGCATCGAAGATCAGATGGTGCTGCAGGTGGGCGAGGTTCAGCCTGCGGAATTCGACATCGAGGGCGCTGAGATCGACCGCAAGCGACCTGATCGAGGCGAACGGCAGATGGTCGTTGCGGGCGACCGCGCTCGACAGGGCGGCGTTGCCGCACGCCGTAAGGTTCGCGTCGCGGTCCGTGCTCAATTCAATTCGGCCTTGCCGGATCGCGTCTCCGCGGCCGTCACTCCGCCTTGTTTGCCGAGGCCGCATTGAGCTGGCCGAAAAGCTCTTCGCCGATCTTGTTCAGGAGTTCGAGCTGCGTCTCGAGGAAATCGATATGGCTTTCCTCGTCGGCGAGCAGCTCCTCGAAAAGATGCATGCTGACATAGTCGCCAAGGTCCCGGCAGATTGCGCGCGATTCCTTGTAGGCATTCCTTGCGTCATGTTCCCCGGCTAGGTCACTTTCGAGGACTTCCTTCACATTCTGGCCAATGCGCAAGGGCGCGAGCGTTTGCAGGTTCGGGTGGCCTTCGAGGAAAATGATCCGCGCAATGATCTTGTCGGCGTGCCACATCTCCTCGATCGATTCTTCACGCTCCTTCTTGGCCAAGAGCGCGTAGCCCCAGTCTTCGAGCAATCGGTGGTGAAGCCAGTACTGGTTGACGGCGCCAAGCTCCATAAACAAGGCCTCATTCAAGCGTTTGATGATCTTCTTGTCGCCTTTCATGGGAATTTCCCTCCTTGGTTGCCAATGACATCGGACTTGGGCGATCGCTGCCCTACGCCCAAAGCAGGAGGCTAATCAATAACGCTTATGCCGCGCTTCGGCCCGAGCCTGCCCGCCGGGTTGGCCGGCGGCGCGCGGAAAGGCGGGGGTTTTCGCGGTCAGGCTGGTTTAGCAACGAAATCGATTCTGCATCCGCCAAGCCGCGGCGCTTGTGAAACTCTTCCCTCGTGCGGGCGGTAATGTCGACGACGTTGGGGAAGCAACCGCGGCACCGTCCGCTTTTTCCTAGGGCATGATAGACCTGCATCGGGACGATCAGCTGCCAGGGATCGTCTTCGAGGAGACGGTTGACCGCCTCCTCGATGCGGCGTTCGGTAATGATGTTGCACTGGCAGATGATCATCGCCCGGACTGTCTTTGTTCAGCCTCCCGAAATCTGGACGAGGCGCTCGTTCTGGGGTCCGCCCGCGGCAAGGCTGGTCTGCCGGATCGTGCCGGCAAATTCGCCATGCCAGGCGAAGGATGCCGGTATCCTATATGCCAGGAAAGGCCTGGCAAGGACGCAATTTCTCCGCCGTCGGGGGTGCGTCGGATGCCATTTTGGGCCCGATGACGACGGCGACCCGCGCTGGCGCAGGCGCCAGCAATGCGGACACGACGATCGCCAATAAACGGGGTTCAAGGCCCCGCCATCGAAGACGCTCCATATTTGATCGACCTATTCAAGTTGAAAGAGGAGTCAAACCGTATAGTTTTTGGACTTACAAACTAACGTCGTATCGGGCGTATCGCCCACGGTTCCCATTGCCAAGGGAGAACACAGGCGTGCGGCCGACCCGCCAGACCAACCACGCCGTTCGGCTGCTCATCTATTGCGCGTCGAAACGCCGGTTTCGGGTTGGCGCCCGGCGGTTGCGGCTCGGCTCTTCCGGGACCCCAGCAATTGCCGCACCGCCGCTTCGAGGCCGGGGGCGGTTTCGGCATTCTTGAAGGGCGCAAGCGCTTCGTAGACGTCCGCCGCGCCGCGGTGGAAGCCGCCGGGCAGACCTCGCTCCTCAAAACTCCTGGCGATCTCGCGCATCTCGCCGGCGTAGCGCCAGGCCTTGCCGGCGTTCCGGCTGGCGCTTCGTTGCGACCGCTCGGCGAGGCCGGGTTGCGAAACGGCCCACTCCTGCAGCAAGGTCTGGTCGATCCCCTCGGCGGCCGCGAGTGCCCGGATGGCGATGAGGAGCGCGGCGCTGCCCTTCGTATAGGCGGCGTAGCACATTTTGAGGGCCGAGGCGGCGCCGACCTCGCGAGCGATCGCAACCACGTTGAGAGGGGTTCCCGCAAACAATTCCACCACCCGATCCGTCTCCGTTCCCGAGACGTAGAGCCGGGTCATCCCGGCGCCCGTCGGCGGTGGTCCGATGATCCCGCCGTCGACGACGCGGCCGCCGCCCTGCTCGACGATCGATGCGACCTGGCGAACCGTCGACGGCGCGACCGCATTGGCGTCAACATAGAGACCCGAAAAGCCTCCGCCGGCCACCGCGCGGGCGACATCGACGGCGGCGTCGGGCGGACAAATGGACAGGATCATGTCCACCCCGGACACCAGGGCGGCCAGCGAGCCCATATCGCTAAAGCCGCATCTCTCGGCGCGTTGCCGGCTCTCGGCGCTTCGTCCCTCGGAAACCCACGAAACCCGGGCGCCCGCCCGTACCGCCAATCCGCCGACCACATGGCCCATGGCGCCTGGATGCAACAATCCGATTTCAATGCCCTTTGTCATGCCGCTCTCCCCAAATGCCGGCGTCTTGACCTATGTCCATCCATATCCCCGATCTTGGGCCTAGACTATCGGATGCTGGCGAATATCAATCGGTCGCGACCGCGATGACTGAGCCGATGGCCATACGCTTCCCGTCCGCAAGCGCCCATGCGCTGCCGGCGGGAGAGGTTCTCTCCGGGCTCGGCGCGAGCACCGGAACCGGCCTGTCGGGGAGGGAAGCGAAGTCCCGGCTTGCGCGTTACGGCCCCAACGCCCTGCGCGTCCGCCGCCCGGTGACGCTTCTCAACATATTGCGCAGCCAGTTCGAGAGCCCCGTCATCGCGCTTCTCGGGGCGGCGGCGGTCGTCGCCTTCCTGTTCGGAGAATGGAAGGAAGGGGCGGCGATCGCGGTGGTGTTGGCGATCAATGCCGTGATCGGCTTTGCGACCGAGCTCAGGGCCGTGCGCTCCATGGAGGCGCTGCGCATCCTCGGCGGGTTCACCACGCGGATCAGGCGCGACGGCCGCTCGATTGTCGTGCCGGCCCAGGAAATCGTTCCCGGCGACATGGTGGTGCTCGAAGGCGGCGATGTGGTCACCGCCGATTTGCGCCTGGTCGAGGCATCCAACCTGTCGACCGATGAATCGACCCTGACGGGCGAATCCGTGGCGGTGGCAAAGCACATAGACCCCGTTGCCGTCGGCGCCCCCGTCGCGGAGCGGACTTCGATGGTCTTCAAGGGAACGGCGATAACGCGCGGAAGCGGGCTCGGCGTCGTCGTGGCGACGGGGATGCAGACCGAGCTTGGCCGTATCTCGCAGCTCGTCGAGGAAGCCAAGCCCGAGCGCACGCCGCTGGAACGACAGCTCGAACGCCTCAGCGGCCAGCTCATCCGCTTCACGCTGGTCATCGTGGTGGTCATCGGCGCGCTCGGCATCGCCTACGGCCAGGACGTGTTCCTGATGATCGAGGCGGCGATCGCGCTCGCGGTGGCGGCGATCCCCGAGGGCCTGCCGATCGTGGCGACGATGGCGCTCGCCCGCGGAATGTGGCGCATGGCCCGGCACAATGCATTGATCGAAAGGCTCGCCGCGGTCGAGACGCTCGGCGCGGCGACGGTGATCTTCTCCGACAAGACCGGCACGCTGACCGAGAACAAGATGGCGCTGGGCGAGGTGTGGCTTGCCGCGGGCCACGTGCAACTTGCGGCCGAACCGCCGGGCTTCGCGCTTGACGGTCGGCGCATCGAGGTCGACGAGGTTCCCCATCTCGGCGACGCGCTGACGGCGATGGTCCTGTGCAACAACGCCGAACTGGGCGAAGGGGAGGGCCGCGATACCGGCGATCCGATGGAACTGGCGCTGCTCAGGGCCGGCCGCCTTGGTGGGCTACGCAGAGCGGAGTTGCTTCGCAGCCAGCCCGAGGTGCGCGAGGTGGCCTTCGATACCGAAACCAAGATGATGGCCACGGTTCACCGTTCCGACGACGCCTTCGTCGTGTTCGTCAAGGGCGCGCCCGAGGCGGTGCTGGCGCACGCGACCGAGGTCGCCGGAAAGGACGGAACCAAGACGCTCGGCAAGCGGCGGGCCGGGGCCTGGCTCAAGCGCACCAACGAATTGGCGGAGCGCGGCATGCGCGTCCTCGCCATCGCCATGAAGCAGGTACCGACCGCCGAGACGCCCGCTTACGGTGGCCTGGTCTTCCTCGGTCTCCTCGGCCTGCACGACCCGCCGCGCGCGGATGTGCCCGACGCCATTTCCCGCTGCCGCGAGGCCGGCATCCGCGTCGTCATGATCACCGGCGATCACGCGGTCACGGCGCGCAACATCGCCGCGGCGATCGGCCTTGCCGGTCCCGACGCAACGGTGATCGAAGGGCCGCAATTGAAGGCGCCGCAGCATCTGTCGGCCGCAGAATTGCAGGAGGTGCGCAGCGCCGACGTGTTCGCGCGGGTCAACCCCGGCCAGAAGCTCGACATCGTCTCGATCTTTCAGACCGGCGGCGAGATCGTCGCCATGACCGGAGACGGGGTCAACGACGCGCCGGCCCTCAAAAAGGCGGATATCGGCATCGCCATGGGCGTGCGCGGCACCCAGGTTGCGCGCGAGGCGGCCGCGATGGTGCTGCGCGACGATGCGTTTACGACCATCGTCGCCGCGATCCGCGAAGGCCGCGCCATATTCCGCAATATCCAGCGCTTCGTCACCTATCTCCTGTCGTGCAATCTGAGCGAGATACTGGTCGTCGGGCTGGCGATCCTGGCCGGCCTGCCGCTTCCCCTCTTGCCGTTGCAGATCCTGTTTCTCAATCTGGTGACCGACGTGTTACCGGCCTTCGCACTGGGCATCGGCGAGGCCGACCGGCAGGTGTTGCAGCGCCCGCCCCGCGACCCCGCAAAACCGATCATCACGCGTGCCCTGTGGATCGAGATCATCGGCCATGGCGTGGTCATCACTCTGGCGACCCTGGGCGCGCTTTTCATTGCCCGAAGCGTGTTGGCGCTCGAGGGTGAGGCGGCCGTGACGGTGTCTTTCCTGACGCTGGCGCTTGCCCAGCTCTGGCACGTCTTCAACATGCGTGATCCGCGCTCCGGGATGTTGTGGAATTCCATCACTCGAAACGTTTTCGTATGGGCGGCACTGGCCCTAAGCGTAGGCATTTTGCTCGCCGCCAGCTACACCCCCGCGGTGGCCGAGATCCTGCACCTGCATCGCCCGGATTGGCGCACATGGCTGTTGATCCTCGCCATCAGCTTCGTTCCGGTCGTGATCGGCCAAGCCGGAAAGGAACTTGCTGCACTGCAGTATAAATGGCGCTCCCGGGCCCGATGACCGCGCTTTCACTTTGGAGCCGCAATAAGAGAGGTGCGGCTAATTGACCTGGGTCAAGGAAAACTGCTGGCCGAGCCCTCATATTTTGAATCTGGCAGTCGTGGGGGCACGCACTAGCTGGAGGCTGACGCCATGGTCCCCAAGACGGAGATTTCACCACAGACAGAAAATACGGATCAGCCTCGATCGGAAGGACGACGGACCTTTCTGAAAGGGTTGGCCGGCGCCGGCGCCGCCATTTCGCTCGCCCCCAATATTGCCTGGGCGGACGGCGAGATCGGCTTCTGGGCCAAGGATCTATCCGACGAGAAGCTGGTTGAGATGTTGCAGACGATCCTGCGGATCAGATGGTATGACCGCACGGTCGTCGACAAGATGCTGACCGAGCCGGGCTATCGGGGCTACAACCACATGTACCCCGGACAGGAGGCGGTTGCCACCGGCGTATGCGCCGCATTGAACAACAAGGGCGCGTTTGAAGAAATCGATCTTGTCTACAGCACGCACCGGCCGACCGGACATGCCGTCGCCAAGGGCGTCGACATCAAGAAGATGGCCGCGGAGTATGATTTCCGGGCGACCGGCCTGAACGGCGGCTATGCCGGGGAAATGCACATCGCCGACAGTTCGGTCGGCTTCATGGGCGCCGACGGCATGATCGGTCCGGGCATCGTGATGGCCGCCGGCTCCGCCTTCGGCATCCGCGCCAGGGGCAGCAAGCAGGTCGTCGTGAACTTCGGCGGCGACGGTACCTATGCGACGCCCGCCTTCCATGGCGCGCTGAACAACGCGGCGCTGCTCAAGCTGCCGTTCGTGTACGTGCTGGAAAACAACCTCTATCACCAGTACGCGCACTATTCGTACTCCTGCCCGATGGAGGACATCGCCGATGCCGCAAGGACCTATCGCATTCCCGGCGTCGTGGTTGACGGCCAGGATGTGCTGCAGGTCTATAACGCGGCCAAGGAGGCGGTCGAGCGGGCGCGTGCCGGCGAAGGACCGACCCTGATCGAGGCCAAGACCTACCGCTACTACAATCATTGGGGCGCTCCGGGCGCCAAGGTCGGCGAGCTCGGTGCCTTCGGCTACGACCCGCTGGCGATCACCTCGTTCCGTCCGGAACGCGAGGTGCGTGCCTGGATGGCCAGGGACCCGGTCGATATCTGCCGCAACATCCTGATCAGGTGGGGCGTGCTCGACCAGGCCAAGGCGGATGAGATCGAAGCCGCCGTCAAACAGGAGGTCAAAGAGGCCTTCGCCTGGGCGGACGAACAGCCGATGTGCACGCCGGAAGACGGTTTGAAGAACGTCTTCGTCGAGGGCAGCGTTGCTGCCCGGCAGTTCGGCTAAGCGTCTCGGCGACATTCGCCCGCACGCGATATCGAGAAATTCGCGGATTAGAGGAAGGTCAAGACAATGGCACAGAAAACTTGGATGTATTCGGTCCTGGAGGCTGTCCAGTACGAGATGCGACAGCGCAAGGACATGGTGTGGCTCTTCGAGCTGACACCACCGGTGGCTTCCAACCCCGGCATGCCGGTGATCAATCTGGAGAAGGAGTTCGGACGCATCCGCGTCAACAACACCGGCATCGACGAAATGTGGATGGCGGCGGCGACGCTCGGCTCAGGTTTGGCCGGCATCACGGCGGTCACCTACATCCCCTATCAGGGGAACTGCATGGTCTTCCAGCTGCTGCAGAATCACGCCGGCAAGCTGCGTCACATGACCGGCGGCAAGGCTTCGATGCCGGTGGTCTTCATCCTGGAGATGACCGGCCAGACGCCGGGCTTCGCCGGGCAGCATTCGGACTATGAGATCGACACCTACTATGCCCACATTCCGGGGCTGAAGACGGTGATTCCGTCGACGCCCTACGACGCCAAGGGCATGATGGTTTCGGCGATCCGGGATCCAAACCCGGTGGTCTATCTCTATCCGGCCGGCCTGCGCGACTTGAGCGAGGACGTGCCCGACGAGCAATATGAGGTGCCGCTCGACAAGGCGGCGGTGCGCACCGAGGGCAGCGACCTTACCATCGTCGGCTCCGGAGCCAGCATGCCGGAGGTGATGAAGGCCGCCGAGCAGCTCAAGGGCAACGGCATGGCGGTCGAGGCCATCGACCTTCGCTCGCTGAAGCCGATGGACACCGAGACCTTGGTTAAGTCGGTTCAGAAGACCAAGCGGCTTCTGACCGTCGACCAGTCCTACTACACGCTGTGCCCGGGCGCGGAAGTGATCGCGCGCGTGGCGGAGAATGTGGACGGCGCCAAGTTCAAGCGCATCGCCTTCCCCGACGCGCCCCCGCCGGCCTCGCCCGAGATGTTCGTCTGGATGCGGCCGAACGCGGAGCACGTCGTCGCGGCGGCGCAGAAGCTGGTCGGCTGAGCCGCAAGGCTCTCCGGTAACGAAACCATTGCCGGGGCGGGCCTTGGGGCTTGCCCGCCCCGGTTTTTCTTCCAACGGATCGGGCTTATCATGTCGACAGCCTCTTTTTTCGCCAAAAATCCACAATCGGATCAGGTCATGGATGCGAACGAAAAAGTGCCGGCGGACTGCAGCCATTGCGGCGGGAGCGATTTGCGCACCCAGACCATACGCTCGGCTTTCTGGGACAATGACCGCCTGGTCGTCATCGAGGACATCCCGGCCATCGTCTGCATGAACTGCCACGAGCAATATTACGACGACACCACCGTGGTCCTGCTCGACCTTTTGCGCGGCGACGGATTTCCGCCGGAAAAGGCGCTTCGCCAGATCACCGTGCCGGTTTTTTCGTTGCGCGACAGGATGAAAGGCAAAGGAACCTCGTGATGCATGTCCCCGGTTTCCTCCGCTTGGCCGCGATGATGCTGCTTCTGACGGGTCTCTCGCCGGCGCTCGCCCAGCTCAGTCCCGACTTCATGCCCAAGGGCGGCAGGACGCTGTTCGTCGAGGTCTTCGGCGAAACGCCCGATGAGGAGGCGCTCATCGAGATGGCCGCCGGCGGCCTGAGCGAGGCCGATTGGGCCGAAATGCTGAAGGCCCGGGAAACCGGCCTCGGCGACAAGGAAATGCGCACGCTGGCGTCCTATCTGGCGTTGAACATGCCGCTTTCGTCGGAGGCGGTCGCCGCCGCCAAGGCGGGCCTCATCGCCGAGGAGCTGCCGGCCGACGGGCGTGAACTCGCCTGGAACAAGTGTCAGTCCTGCCATTCGCTGTTCGCGGGCTACCTGACCCAGGACCGCGACCTGCAGGGGTGGCGGAACATGTTCCTGTCGCCGTTCCACC
Organism: Hyphomicrobiales bacterium; assembly: GCA_030688605.1. NCBI lineage: Bacteria > Pseudomonadati > Pseudomonadota > Alphaproteobacteria > Hyphomicrobiales > Hyphomicrobiales bacterium. Next base: position 64,080 of record JAUYJB010000066.1, on the reverse strand, counting down.
GCGAACTGAAGATGACCGACCGGGAGCGCGAGGAGTTTTCGCACTATTCGGTCATCAACATGCCGATGAAATTCGAAGACGTCCCGGAGGATTTGCGCTTCTGAGCGGGCGCGTCCCGTCAAGAAAAGGAGCCATGGCATGCGCGTCATTGTTGCGATCGCCTGTCTTGCCGCCGTCATGTTCGGCGCCTGGGCCGTGGCGCCCGTCACCGCCGAGACGGAGGATGTTTTCGCGTTCATCCCTTCCGGTGGGAAGACGCTGCTCACCCAGGTCATCGAGGATGGTGCACCGGTCGATCAGGTGACGGCGCTCCTGGCCGGCAAGCACGCCAGCCGCGATGAATGGCTAGACGACTTGAAGGCGCGATCGGCTTCGATGCCCGGCCTGAAAAAGCTCGAGGAGCATGAGCTGCTGACCCTTGCCGACTATCTGTCCTTCAACATGCCGCTGCCCGCCGACAAGATGCCGGCCGATATCGCCGCGGCGGATTGGGAGAAGGTGCTGCCGCGCGACGGGCGCGATCTGGCGCTGACCTACTGTCAGTCGTGCCACATCATCACCGTGGTGATAACCCAGGATCGGCCTGCGGAACATTGGCTCGGCACCATGAACAAGCCGAGTCACGTCGAGATCAAGACGACTCAGGCGGAACGCGAGGCGCTGGCGAGCTACCTCGTCCTCAACGCCGGAATCCCGATCGATCTGGTTCCCGAGGAGCTGCGGGCCGGCGGCGCATCCTACTGAAGGGCTCGGTCCGGCCCAATATCTTGGCGGCAGGGTCCGATGCTGTTCAATTCGCTCGGCTTCTTCCTCTTCCTGCCGCTCGTTCTGGCGGTCCACGCGGCATTGCCGGCGGGCCGCCGCTGGGCTTGGCTGCTGGTCGCAAGCTACGTCTTCTATGCGAGCTTCGAGCCGACTGGCGCGCTCTATCTCGCCGGCGTCACGCTCGTCATCTATGTCTGCGGCTGGGGCATCGGGCGCGCCGAGCGCCGTCCGGTCCGGACGGCGCTTCTGTCGGCGGGGCTCCTCGTCGTGCTCGGCCTGCTGATCATCTTCAAATTCTATGACTTTGTCGCAGGCGAGGTTGAGCGCGCCGGCGCCGCATTGCTGGCGGGCGAGGCGCCCTTCGCCTTGCCGCGGCTCGGCGTCACCGCGCCGGTCGGCTTTTCCTTCTACGCCTTTTCCGCCGCGAGCTATCTGATCGACGTCTATGTCGGCCGGCTGAAGCCGCAGCGCCATGGCGGCCACGTCGCGCTCTATACGGCCTTCTTCCCCAAGATCCTGGCCGGTCCCATCGAACGCGCCACGACCTTCCTGCCGCAGCTCGGCGAGGGCCTGAGGGCGCACCCGGAGCAGATCGTCGCCGGCGCCCAGCTCATCGTATGGGGGCTGTTCAAGAAGGTCGTCATCGCCGACAATCTGGCGCCGCTCGTCGACCGCGCCTTTTCGATCGCCGCCTACGCTTCGCCGATCGAGCTGCTGGTCGCCGTCTATTTCTTCGCCTTCCAGATCTATTGCGACTTTTCCGGCTACACCGACATCGCCATCGGCGTGGCGCTTCTCTTCGGCTTGACGCTGATGGAAAACTTCCGCCGCCCCTATCTGTCGCGCAGCACCGCCGAGTTCTGGGGCAGCCGCTGGCACATCTCGCTCGGCCGCTGGTTCCGCGACTATCTCTACTTCCCGCTCGGCGGCGGCAGGGCCGGCCGCATCCGGCAATATGCAAACCTGATGACCGTCTTCGTGGTCAGCGGGCTGTGGCATGCCGGCCTCGGCTATGGGGTGGGGTGGACGTTCGTGGTCTGGGGGGCGCTGAACGGCGTCTACCAGTGGATCGGGCTTGCCACCGCGCCGGTTCGCCATTGGCTTGCCGAGCGCCTGCCGCGGCTTGCCGCCGGCACGCCGGTTCTGGTTCTCCAGGTGCTGGTGACCTTCCATCTGATCGCCATCGCCTGGGTCTTCTTCCGCGCCGGCTCGGTCAGCGAGGCGGTGCTGATCCTGCGGAAGATCGCCGGCGGGTTAGCGCAGATGCCGGGCCTGATCCCGCGCTACCCGTTCACCGCCGAGCACTATCTCGGCTTCGGTCTGATCGCCTTCCTCGTCTTCGTCGAGGTGCTCGACGAGCGGCGCTCGATCTGGCGGCGGCTCGCAGCAGCCCCGGTGGCCGTGCGCTGGGGCGCCTATTACGCCGGCATCTTGGCCCTGTTGGCGCTTGGCCGCTGGCAGGCGCGCGAATTCATCTACATGCAGTTCTGAAGGCGCGCGGCGATGAAAACCCTTTTCAGAACAGCCCTTATCTTCGCTGCCATCGGTGTTCTCGTCTATGCGGCGGCCTATTATGCGTCGGAGCGGCTCTTGTACCGCACCGGCGACACCAACCCGTTCTTCAAGATCGAGACCGCCGAGCACGACGCCTATGACTGGGTGATCCTCGGCGCCTCGCACGCCATGCCGCTCGATTTCGCCGATTTCAACGCGCACATGGAACAGGAAACGGGATTGAAGATCCTCAATCTCGCCTCGCCGGGCACCGGGCCGCTCTATAACCGCTTCGTCTTCGAGCAGTTCTTGAGCCGCCGCCGCACCGCAAATCTGCTCTATGTGCTCGATTCCTTCGCTTTCGCGTCGCCAGCCTGGAACGAAGACCGATTTGCCGATGCGAAGCTCCTGGCCCGCACGCCGTTCCGCCCGGAGATCGCTTGGCGGATGGCCGGTTACAGCTTCAAGGAGGGCGTCGACCCGCGCGCCGTGCTCGACTATCTGACCGGCTTTTCCAAGATCAACAACCGCGACCGATTCAAGCGCGATGTCTGGGAAGGGGAGGGGCAGTTCGAGCGCGTCCACCGCCCCTCCGCCGCCGCGACCGAAAAGCGCATTGCCTATCTCTATCCCGACGTCGCCCCCGACCCGGCCGCCGTCGCTCGCTATCTGCAAACGTTTGCAAGCCTCCTCGACCTGGCCCACCGGCAGGGAATCGGCGTCGTCATCGTCAAGATGCCGGTGCCGGCGCGCTTCTATGAACAGCTTCCGGACGAGGAGGCGTTCGATCGGCGGCTCCTCGGCCTGCCCGCCATGCGCCAGGCCCTGTTCCGCGACTTTTCCCTGACCATGGACGAGCCCGGCCTTTATTTCGACACCGACCATTTGAACCGGACCGGCCTGACCCGGTTCTTCGACGAGCGTCTCAAGGCGATCCTGACGCGGGAGTGAAAGCGCCGAACAGGCGGGCCTCAACGATGTGGGACTGGAACGTGGTCGTGACGGTTTACGACGAGCGGGGCTTTCGCCTCGCCAAGCGCCTGATGTCCGATTTCGGCCGCGTCGACACCACCGACTATTTCAACGTGCTGGTGATGAAGGTGGCGGACGTCGCCGCCTTTACCGAGGCGGTGTGCCGATTGGTCGAGGAGTCGCCCGGCTATCTCAACGATATCTCCCGCATCGTCCCGGCTCACGCCACATTCGACTACGCCTCGCCGGAGGATTTTGCGGAAAAGGCCGAGAAAGTCATCCTCGGCTGGGCCGACCGGCTCGCCGACAAGAGCTTCTATATCCGGCTTCACCGGCGCGGCTTCAGGGGCCGCATCCTCTCGCCGGAAGCCGAGCGCGCGCTCGACACGGCGCTGCTGGAGCGGCTTGGCGAAGCGGGGCATCCGGGCCGCGTCTCCTTCGAGGACCCCGACATGGTGATCGACATCGAGACGGTCGGCAATCGGGCCGGGCTTTCCCTCTGGACGAGGGACGAGCTTGCCCGGTTCCCGTTCCTCCACGTCGATTAGGGCGGGATGAGATAAGGTTGACCCGGATAGAAGGATAGAAGGGCGGACACCATGATACCCTTCTCCCCCTGGCGGGGGAGGAGGGATATTTATGGGTCGACCTGAAATGATCATGCTCTAGGAAGGCGCGGGGAATGGGTCAACGAGGAGCGAGTTGAGCGATGACGGACAAGGCCAAGATTCTGGACAAGGTGCGCGCCGCCCTGCGCAGCGAGCCGCGCCTCGGGCCCACTTTCTCGCCGCAGCGGCTCGACATCGACGGTGAGGGCGCGCTCTTGATCGAGGGCGAGGTTCGAAGCGTCGCGGCGAAGAAGCTGGCGCTGGAACGCGTCGCGGCGCTGCCGGAAGTGACGGGCGTTCTCGACCGCCTGCGCGTCGAGCCGAAGGTCCGCATGGCGGACGCGGAGATCCGCGACCATCTGCGCAAGGCTTTCCAGCAGGAGCCCAATTTCGCCGCCCTGGAGATCGTCGAGCGCAAGGGCGAGCGGCTCGAAATGGTGCGCGACGTTCCGGACCGTCTCCTGGGCCGGATCGAGACCGAGGTCGACGACGGCGTCGTCACCCTCAACGGCCAGGTGCCGGGCCTTGCCAGCAAGCGGCTCGCGGGTCTCTTGGCCTGGTGGGTGCCGGGCAGCCGCGACGTGATCAACGGCCTGGCGGTCGAGCCGCCGGAGGAGGATGGGCCGATCCGCATCGAGGAGGCGGTGAAGATCGCGCTCAAGAAGGATCCCTTCGTCGAGGCGAGCCAGATCAGGGTCGGCGTGCGGCACACCACGGTGCGGCTGACCGGGCTGGTGCCGACAGAGTCGGAGCGCGACATGGCCGAGCGCGACGCCTGGTACATCTTCGGCGTCGACAAGGTCGTCAACGATATCGAGGTGCGCCGGTGAAAAACCTCTTCTCCCCCTTGGCGGGGGAGAAAGCAAAATCAAGGTGTTAGCCGAGCGTAGCGAGGCTAACCCTTGAATTTTGCAAGAGGGGGGGCAGGCGGCACCCCCCTCCTGGAAAATCTACCGCTTGGCGTCGCATGCGCGCCGCCAAGGCATTGATTTTCCTTCCTCCCCCACAAGGAGGGAGGAAGAGTGGGGTGCACGGCGACCTGAAATCGTCATGGTCCAACTGCGTGGGATCACTCGGCGCTTTCGCCGCCTTTGATCACGCTGACCGCCACCGCATAGGGGCCGGCGTCGCCCGACATCTCCCTGAACCTGACTTTGGAGTCGACATCGAGGATGGTCCAATCGTCGCCGGTGACGCTGTCCTGCTCGAAGAAGAACTCGCGCCCGTCCTCGGTCAAGATGAAGCCGTAGCCCTCCTCGGCGAAGACGCGCACGACTTTCCCGTGGGTCTTGATCGGATGTTCCTTGACGCGGACGCCGCCGAGCTTGCGCACATGGTCCTCGAGCCGGCGCTGGGCGGCGTCGAAGGCATCGCGCACGGCGACATCGGCGTCCTCGTGGGCATGGTTCAGTTCCGGCTCGCGATTGATCACGATTTCGCCTTGGGGAACGGTGATGTCGACGCGCACGTGATAGAGCTTGCCCAGGCGGCCGTGGTGGTGCGGCGCCTCTATGACCACGCGGCAGGAGGTGATGCGGTCGTGAAACTGCTCCAGCCGGTCGATCCGATCGAGCACGCGCTGGCGCAGCATGTGCGAGGGCTCGAAGCCCTTGAAACTGATCTGTGGTTCCATCTGCATTGAGATGACCCCTGTTCCGATGTGCGCCGTCTGCCGACGGCTCGAATGGGTCCTATCTTGTCTATTGGAAAAGGGCGGTTTTGGCCTTGACGCACGTCAATTTGCCCGCGGCGCCCTAGCCCGGAATTCTCACACCGTCATGGGCGTCACGGAGGCGAATTTGTCGACAGGCCAGGAAAAGCATGCCGAGCGTAGTGGGGCTACGGTCAAATGCTTTGACACAGCCTGTCGGCAAATGCGCCCCGCCCTCCGGGTCGGCCCGGGCGGGCCTTCCGGTTCGTCGAAGTCCTCAACCGTAGGAAAGGCTACGCCTTTCGGACTTCTCTCCTGCCGGACCGGCACCGCCCGAGGGCGATGACGCCTCGTGAGGGTGTGAGAAGTCCGGGCTAGAGGCCAAGAGCGTCGAACGCCTCCACGTCCGCGGCCATGCACTTCGTGTCGCCGGTCAGCCCGAAGTCCCACATGATGCTGAGGTCGGCCCGGCGGTCGAACACCAACAGGCTGTGGATCAGATTGGCGCGGACCAGCCGGGGCCTTCGCAAGGCACCGTTCTGTTCCAGATGATCGCGTATCTTCAGGCACTTGGAATATCTCAGCGGCAGCAGAAGCGCGGCCGTCCCGGCGCTCTTTGCCCTGATCGCGGCGCCGCCCCTGATGAAGCGGAATTCCGCGTCGCCGGCGCGCGACAAGGGCGGCAGGTCCTTGACCTGGACGAAGGCGCGCCGGGCGAGGCCTGCCGCGTCCTTTCGCATCTCGCCGAGGATCGCGTCGGCGTCATCGACGATTTCGACGTCGGTCGGCGAGAAATCTCCGAGATTGGGCTGATTGAGCTCGAGAAGGTCGAGCCTGAGCCCCTGGGGCGAGACGAATGTCGCGCTGACCGTCTCTGCATGGGACTCCCTCGGCAGGTCGGTGACGACGAACCGGACGCCCATGGCGCGCAGAAGATCGACATTCAGCGCCTTGACGCGGGCGAAATGCGCCTCCCGCGATTCGAACGCCGGCGCCAGGAGCTCCGTGGCCACCGCCATCAGCGCGCGATCGATGGCTTGTCCATATTCAACCAAGCCCGGAATCCGGAACAGCCACCGGTCGTCGAACAACAGCGAGTTGCCGTGGTGGGCGCGCACGACGCCCTCGACGCTGTCGTAGTAGGAAGGCGGCGCCGGCTCGTCGTCCCCCACGCCCAGCATCTTGCGGATCTGTCCTCCCGGCGTCCCGGCGACGACCGCCAGCGAGCCGCGGAACCGGTCGCCCGGACGCAGCGAAATCTCCCGTTCCAGGATGGAGATGAACTCGGTTCTCATCGGCGCGGCATAGGGCCAGATACGATGGCTGGCGCCGTCGCCGCCCGAGAGGTTTCGGGTGAGGGTGGGCCAGAGGTCGAAATGGGTCATGGTGAGGGCGAAATAGACCGCCAGAACCGACAGGAAACCAAGTCGCGGCGGGTTCCCGGCCGGGGCGGTCCCCGCAACCCCGTGCAGCCAGCTCTTCAGACCGGTTCGCGCGGCAAGCCGCCTGGCGATGAGCAAGGGCCGGCCCACGAGCGACAGGAGGACGATGGCCCAGAGGGGCAATAGCGGAAGATAGAAATATTGCGGCGCGAAGGGCGGGGCCTTCATGAAGCCGAGGATCACCAGGCTCCAATAGCAAAGGAGCCCGGTCCAGATGACGCCGAATGAAATGGCAAGGCGCCGCATGAGGCCGGTCGCGCAGAGCGCCATGGTTGCGGCGCCGGCGATCAGTGCGATCTGGATCCAGGTCGAGCCGGTCAGACCAATGGCATGAGAGCGCGGCACCAGGAGCCCCCAGGCCTTGAACGAATGCAGGAGCCGGTCGAGGACGTCCGGCCCCACGGGCGTGGTGAAGTCGATTGCCAGATAGTCGAAAAGGCCGGTTTCCGCACCGCCGGCGAAACGGGCGGAGCGCTTCATGAAGCTGAGGAGGAAACCGGGCAGATCGACGATGAACGCAACGGCCAGCGATGCCAAGCCGGCCATGATGCGCCAGACCACCGTCTGCAAGTCGGCCGAGGTCAAAAAGACGATGGCGAAAAAGACCAGATCACCGATGAGAAAGCCGGCGTTCCAGAACGGAGCCGCCAGAAACAGAAGCGCCAAACAGGCGAGGATGCCGAAAATGAGAAGGAGATTTCGCGATGCCCCGCCATAGGGCCAAGGAGATCGCGCCGGTTTGGGTCCCAGCCTGACGAACAGCGACAGCATCGCATTGCCGACCGCCAAGGTTTGCGCCTGGAACGCCGAAGAGGCCACGATCCCGGGAAGTCCGAAGACGAAATTGAACGGCGGGAACACGATCCAGCTCGTCACCAGGGCGGCGAAGAAGGCCCGCGGCGCAGCAAGACCCAGAGCGCGCGCCAACAAGAGCGCCGAAAGAAAGACTTCCCCCCAATAAAGCATTCCCGACCAGACGATTTGCGCGTGCAACGGCAAATCCAGAAGAAACAGCCAGGCGGGCGGATGGAACCAGGGATTGACGGGAATCAGCATGCTGCCCATGCCTTGAAAGGGATTCAGCGTCGTCGATTGAAATGGCGTGGACCAATCGATATGAGCGAGAACCAGCCACAGACTGAATCTTCCGTCCCGGGGCAGATAGACCGTGCCTGGATATTCGGAAATCGCAAAATAGGCGGCCGACGCGACGATGAGGAAGGCCGACAAATAGTCAATGTAGCAGACGATATGCCTTTTTGATTCTTCCGAAACCGCCGCATAAAACATATCGCTTCTCCGGTTCAATATTTTTGCGGCAAATTCAATCCATATTGCAGCGCGCCAGGCCAAGGGCTCAGGCCGCAGCAATTTCTCGAACCAGGCGCAAGTTTCTTTTTGCACTAATTCAATCCATAGGCACACTGGAGAGCCAATGGTCACCGGACTGCACGCCAAACGTGTAATTAAAACTTATTTATTGTCAAATAGACGGGCGGGTGTCTATTATGAACCGGACTCGCCGTCCCGGCCGTCCTTCGATCTCCGGCGATGGGAAATGCGGGCGCGGACATGTCGCCGGTCGGTCCGGCTTCACCCCGAATAGCTTCGCTGGTAAGCACAGCCACACGAATGATGCAGCATCGGGATCAGCCCGGGCGCAGGGGCGCCTCCAAATTCATTGGCCTCGGCGCAAAAATCCTCACGTCCCTGGCGGCCCTTGCCTATTTGGGCACCAAGATCGAACAGGACACGCTGGTCCAGACGATCGGCGGCGCCGACCCCGGCCTGATCCTGGCGGCGATTCTGGCGCTCGCCTTGCAGCCGCTTCTGGCGACGATCAGGTGGTGGGAGCTGTTGCGCGCCATGTTGATGCAGGTCGGCTTCGGGCGCCTTCTGCAAATCATCTACGTTGCGCATTTCTTCAATCAGGTTCTGCCGGCCAGCATCGGCGCCGACGTGATCCGCGTATGGCTGGTGCGCCGCGACGGGTGCTCCCTCAGCAAGGGGGTAATGAGCGTCTTTATCGACCGCATTGTTATGCTGCTGATCCTCTTAATGCTTGCGATTTTCGGTTATTTCATGTTGCGGCGCTCCTTTGCGATGCCGGAAGCAAATCTATTCGTACTTGGATCGCTTATTATATTTCTCCCGATCCTCATCCTGTCGATCGCGTTCAAGACGAATTTTGTAAGAGCCCTTTCGCGGCGTGCATGGCGGTTTGCCGCTTTGCCAATTCAACATTTGCGGATGTTTCTGGTTCACCCGAAAGCCTTGGCGTCGGTCTCATTTTTCAGCCTGGCGAGCCACGTCAACATCATCTTCACGGTATTCCTGTTGATGCTGGCCTTCGGCGCCAAAGCGAGCTTTGTCGAGGTTGCGGCGCTGATGCCGCTGGTGCTGGTCGCCGCAACCCTGCCGATCTCGCTCGGCGGATGGGGGGTTCGCGAACTGGCGATGGTGACGGCGTTCGCGCAACTGGGCATTCCGGAGGCCGCGGCCCTGTCCGCGTCGGTGATGCTCGGGATCATAAGCATTGTCGTGACGTTGCCCGGCGCCGCCTTTTTCGCCACTTTGCGGCGCGATGTACGTCCTGCCGGGCCGATGTCTGAAAATCTCCGGGAACTGGAGGCCTCGCAGCGTCCCTGATCGAGGCCGGACACGTCCCATGGCCGCGTTTGGATGCCGACCGAGATGCTGGATTTCTCGATTACGCCACCGCTGATTGCCGCCTTTGCATTTGCCGCCGCAAATCCGCTGTGGCTGGCGCTGCTCGCCCGCCTCCCCGGTCTGCGCGGCCGCAATCCGCTTCAATTCCTGCTCAGCACGTCGGTCGGTCTTGCCGCTTGGGCCGCCTATCTCCTTTACGCCGTCCAAAGCGAGCCGGTCGCTGCGTCCGATGTCCTGCTGGGAGCCATGGCGATGGCCGCGGCGAGCCTGTTCTATCTCGAGGTCTGGGCGCTGTTGTCGCGCGGCTACACGCTTGCGCTGCTATTGGCCTTGTTGCGGGCCGGCGGCCCGCTGTCGGCCGAGGAGCTGGCCCGTGTCTATCGCGGCGGAGAAGGTTTGGGCTGGGTCTTCAGACACCGGGTTTCCGGGCTCGTCAGGGCCGGCTTGATCGCGCGTGGCAACGGCATCCTCGCCCTGAAGGCGCCGTTGGGAGTCATGCTTGCCGTCGCCTGCAAGGCGTGCATCGCCTTTCTAGGTCTTAAACGGACGGGCTGATGTTCGAGCTGGTCGCGGGCTTCACCGTTGCTCTGGCCTATGTCGGCTCCGTCGCGCTCGTCGTGCGGCGGGCGGAGGCCTCGCCGGCGGCCCTGGCGATCATCTTGGCGGTGGACGGCCATCTTGTCCTCTTGGCTGTTGTCCTCGTGCTCGGAGTCCCGGCCTCTTTCTGGGCTCTCTCCATTTCCTACTGGTTCGTCGCGGTCTCGTTCCTGATGCTTTTCGGCGCCGTCTACAAATCGATCTCGCTGCGGATGATCCTCAATCTGTATGAGCGGCCCGCCCGGTCGGCGCCGGAAGACGCCGTCAAGTCCGGCTATGTCGAAGCGGACAGTTTTGAAAGCAGGCTCGCGGTCATGGTGCGAAGCGGTTTCGTCGAGGAGGTCGCCGGCGGCTATCTGCTGCTGCCCAAGGGCAGGCGCGTCGCCGGGGTGGCCGCGGCCTTGCAGAAGGCATTCGCGATCGAACGCAGCGGATGAGGCGTCAGGATGGCGGCGCGGTCATCGCCGCGACGTCCCTTCCATCCTTGAGCCGGCAGGACCCGTTGCCGAACAGTCCGAAGTCGAATTCGATCGTGGCGTCGAGCCTGTCCCGAAACAGAACCCCGGTCTGGGCGAGGTTGGCGCGGAAAAGCCGCGGCCTGGAATCGCCGCCGGCATGGTCGGCAAGCGTCAGGCAATGGGAGAATTGGACCGGCAGAAGCAGCAGCGAGACGCCGTCCGCTTCGGCGCTCACCCGGTAGCCGTCCCGCTTGAGCGTCATTGAAGAGCGCCTTGCCGGCGTGAACGGACCCTGCAGCGGGTCCCGAACGAAGACGAGTTCGTCGAGCTCGCCTGCGGCGTCGCCCATCCTCGACAAGATCGCTTCGGCGTCCATTTCGACCCGGATCGCCCGGATGGGCGAATAGGTGGCGAGATTGGGGCGCTCGATCTCGTAGAGGTAAACGGGAAATGCGTCCGGCGCGCTTTCCTTCATGCGAAAGACTAGGCGCGGATCGTCGTCGATGGCGAGGTCCGTAATCAGGAAGCGGATGCCCAGCGCCCGCATGATGTCGATGTCGAGCTTGTAGATGCGCAGGAAGGTCGGAAAGTCATACGGGACGCCGGGTTCGGCCAGCAGGCCTTTGGCTAGAATCTGCGACTGGCGCGACACCCACTGGCCATATTCCTCGAAGGTCGGAATGCCGGCGCGCCACAGATCCACCTCGGTGAATGTCGTCCCGTATCGGGCGACGAAATAGGTCCGGGCATGGATGTAGCGGAACACAGGCGATCGCGCCGCCATGCCGGATTCGTCGACGACGTTAAGCGCCGGCGACCAGAACGTGGCGGCATAGCCGCGAAACGGCTTGTCGAGGCCAAGCCGCGCTTCCCTGGCGATGGTGTCGGTGATGGGCCCTTGGCGCACCGGATCCGGCCGGCCCGGCGCCACGTGCGCGACGGTGATGTAGCCGGCGGCAGCCGGAACGGCGAGTAGCGCCAATAGGGTCGCAAATGGCAGAGCCGGGGGAAGAGGGCTGTCGGCCAGCGAACGCACGATGTTGGTCAGCACGGGGTGGATCTTGCCGGCCGCGGTCACCAGCACCAGTGCGATCGCGCCCCACAGCGCGAACGCGGTACCTGTTCTGAAGACGGCGGCGAAATTCAATTCCCTGAGGCTGACCCCACCGCTCTCCCGGATGGCGCGCCACGGCCCCCAGAAGGCCAGCATTCCGAGCAGGATCCAGATGGCGAGCATGGGCAGCGAGATTTGGCCGTCGCGCACGATCCGGGTGAACGCCCTTGCCGCAAGGCAAATGGCAGCGATGGCCAGAACCGGCAGAACCGCGTGCGCCGACCAGCTCAGAAAATGCGTCGACAAGGTGCCGATGGGTCCGAGCGTGCCGGACTGATAGGCATAGGCATAAAGATGCATGCCGCCAAGGAAGAGGATGCCCCAGACGCCGGCCGCCCGAGGCCCGCCCCGGGCCGCGAGCGCGAGATAGGCGCCGCCGGCAAGCGCCAGCGCCTGCAGCCACCAAAGCGGATAGTCCAGGCACATCAAGCCGCGCGGATCGGTGCTGCAGATGGAATGGCCGAGGACTCGCTCGAACCAGGCGGCCGGCGATAGGAGCAGGCTCCAGTTGGCCGGGCCGACCGGCGTCCGCGCCGAGGTTGCCACCGTTCCGAGCAGATAATCGGTAAAGCCGGCGAAATGGGCGGTCAGCAGAAGGCCTGCGATCGCGCCGGCCTTCCACGCCAGCTCGCGCAGCGAGGGCGGACGGGCGCAGATAAGGGCAAGGCCGAGCGTGGCGAAGGGAACCGAGAAGAATATGAAGGAGAAGGGCGCGGAAAGAATGCCGGCCAGCACCAGAATGCCGAAGCCTGCCGCGGCCAAAATGTCGATAGATCCGCCCTTGCGCCCGCACGCCATGAAGACGGCCAGCGCGAAGCACCAGACCGCGGTCAGGTGGGCGTAGACGGGGGCAGCCGAGTACCACTCCAGCGGCATGAAATAGGCTGAAAAGGGCGGGAAAAGTACCAGGATGTGCAGCTCGGCCGCGATCGTCGCGATTGCCCACGAAAAGCCGATGCTGCGCGCAAGGATCGTCAGCGCCGCCCCGACCTCGACCATGTAGGCGAGGTAGGACAGCAGATATGCATCGTGCTGGCCGAAGGGGGCGGCCAGCATCAGCGCGCCGGGATTGAGCCACGGCAGGTTGGGCAGAAACATCGACCCCATGCCGGCAAAGGCGTTGAAGGGGCTCGGGTCGAGAAATTGGCCGTAGTGCATGATGAACGACGCGTTCCATTCCGCCCACATGCCGTCGGTGCCGGAATAGATGCCGCCGGTGGTCACATAGGCGCCGTCGGCGTTGATGTTCGCGGTCAGCGACAGGCCGTATGCGGCGACAGCCGCAAACAACAGCCACGAGGCCATGCACATCAATGCCGTGGCAAGCGAGGTCTCCGCCGAGAGCGCCGCCGGCCGGCCCGCCATGGCCGGAGCCGGCGGGCCTGAGCGAAGAGGGGATGCATCCGGCTCCGCGTGCATGCGGCGATACCCTTATGCGGGACGCCGGGCGACGGCGGCGATATTGCCGAGACGCACGCCGACCAGCGGCGTCGTCCAGGCGGGAATGAGATCGGGCGAGCGGCCGATGAGCGACAGGCCGGCGCGCGCCAGATACGCCGCCGGGAAGAAATTGACCGTCTTCTCGATCTTGATGCACTCGAGGCCCGCCGCCGCCGTGACGCGGCGCATCGAGCGGGCGGAGAACAGGTGCGGATGCTGAAGGGTGAAGGGCGGCCATCGCCGCCCCAGGAGGCGGGCGAGCAGCGAATGCGCATCGTGGGTCACGATCAGGATCACCGCGCCCGGCTCCAGCACCTTCTTGATGTCGCGAAGCGCGCCGACGGGGTCCAAGAGATGGTCGAGCACGTGGATCATCGCCGCCGTCGAGACCGACCGTTCCGCAAGATCGGAAGGCGAGAAGGGCGTGGAGTGGATGCGATGCCGTCTATCGCGGAAACGGCGCGACAGCTCGCCATGCACCTCGACGTTCGGCTCGTAGAGATCGAAGCGGTCGAACCGGTCTTGCCGGGCACAGGCCTCGGCGAAAAGGCCGATGTCGCAGCCGATCTCCAGATAAGTGCCGGCGCCGCGGCTGAGCGGCATCAGCATGCGGGCATAGCCCTCCTGGGTCCGCCGGCGGGCCTCCAGAGGCGCCTCGGCCATGTTCTCGTCCTGGCGCGCATAAAGGCGGCCGAGCTGGCGTTCATTGAAATAGACGGGGCAATAGAGCGTCGCACAGTCGGGACACGCGACATAGGTGAAGAACACCCTGTTTGCAGTGTATCCGGAAAGGAATCGGCCGTGTTCCTCCTCCGACAAGGCTTCTGCGGGGGGTGTGGAAACGACTTTTGGTATTGGATTGGTATTCAGGCCACCACAACACGGGCAGTGGTCGCGCCGGAGGAAGCCGCAATGCGCCATTTCTGCTTTCGTATACTTACGGCATTCCCCCGAAGACGGATGTTAGCATGGATTTTTGGCGCCGCAATCACTTAAACAGATAGACGCGCAAGCGGCCGAGCCAGATCTTGAGCAGGGAATGGCCGACCGAGATGAAATTGCGCATGTTCAGGGTCGCCGAGCCTTCCCGGTCGATCGAGACCAGAGGGACCTCGACGAAGCTTTTTCCCTCGCGCAAGAGCCGCGTCAGGAATTCGGCCTGATAGCCGAAGCCGGTGGCTTCCACATGGTAGCGCAGCACGTCGACGCGCCGGAATATCGGGCAGCCATTGTAGTAGCGCAGGCGGTAGCCGCTGACGAAATTGACCAGCCACGTATACAGCCGCGAAATGACGTGGCGGTGGGGTTTCCTTCCGCCGATCTCGGTGAAATAGGGAATGATGATGTCGGCCTCGTCGATCCTGCGGGCAAGCGCGAGGTGGCTCTCGATCGGCTCCACGTCGTCGCCGCAGACCAGCCGGTAATATTTGCCCCTGGCGCGGAACGCCCCCTCGACGAAGTTCCGCGCCACGCCCCGGTTGAGGCGGCTCTCAAACAAGCGCAGGGGGATGTCGGGATGCGCCTCCTGATAGGCATTGACCGCTTTGACGGTGCGGTCCTTGGAGGCGTCGTCGAAAACCAGGATCTCGTAGGTCAGGTCCGCCCGCGCCCCCAGTTCGACCAATTTCTCCACGGCGCCGATGACAGTATTTTCTTCATTGTAGCAGGGGACGAAAAACGAGATGTCGACGCTGCTGACCAGCCCGTATTGCGTGCCGTCGGCCTCCGACGAAGTCACGTCGATGACGGTGGCGTGCGCCGGTCCACTAAGGCGTGATTCACGAAGAAGACGTTCCATTTGGCCCAGGTTTATTCATATGGGATCGGCAAGACTATCGGTGCGCAGTTTAGGGAAGTTGAATTTCCCTGGGAGCGATTATAGACGCCGTGGATTTATTTGGCGATGGCAAGCCGCGCAAAATCTGCAGCGTGCGCTGCCGGTTCGCCCGCGCAGCACAAAACCCCCCGGTCGAACGCGTCGACCCGGTCGAAAGACCGCCGGAGCCTGCGCCTATAGCTTGTCGGCCAGGCCGAGAACGCCGATCACGATCAGGTAGATGGCGACAATGTAATTGAGCAGCCTTGGCACCAGGAGGATCAGGATCCCGGCGGCCAGCGCCACGAGGGGAGAGAGATAGGTGACATTGAGCATCATTTTCGTCTCCTTTCAGCCGATGAAGTTGGCGCGGTCCACACCGCCTTCCGTCATGCTTAGTGATAGCTCGCCCCAGGATCGACCTTGCCGCGGAAAACCCAATAGGCATGGCCTGTATAGGCGAGGATGATGGGAACGAGCACCGCCACGCCGACAAAGGTGAAGGCGAGGCTGCTCGCGGGCGCCGCCGCCTGCCAGATGGTGACGCTGCGCGGAATGATATACGGATAGAGCGAGATGCCGAGGCCGATGAAGGAAAGCGTGAACAGGCTGAGCGCGAACAGGAAGGGCAGGACTTCGCGGCGCGCGGCAAGCGCCCGGTAGAGGCCGAACGCTGCAGCCGCGACCAGGAGCGGCACCGGAGACAGAAATGCGATGTTCGGCCAGGAGAACCAGCGCGTCGCGACCGCCGGTTCGGTCAACGGCGTCCAGATGCTGACCACGCCGATCAGTGCCACCACGGCGGCGCCGAGCGGCCGGGCGAGCCGATAGCAGTGCCCTTGGAGGCCGCCTTCCGTCTTCATGATCAGCCAGGTCGCGCCGAGCAGCGCGTAGCCGACGACGAGCGCCGCCCCCGTCATCAGGCTGAAGGGCGTGAGCCAGTCCCACCAGCCGCCGCCATAGGCGCGGCCCTCGACCGCGATGCCCTGAATGAAGGCGCCGAGCGCGATGCCCTGGCAGAAGGTGGCGACGATCGAACCGGCGCTAAAGGCGACATCCCAGAGCGGCTTTAGGCGCTGCGTCTTGAACCGGAACTCGACGGCGACGCCGCGAAAGATCAGCGCCAACAGCATAGCCATCAGCGGCGCATAGAGGGCCGGCAGCACCACCGCATAGGCGAGTGGAAAGGCGGCGAACAGGCCACCGCCGCCGAGCACCAGCCAGGTCTCGTTGCCGTCCCAGACCGGGGCGATGGAATTGACCATCGTGTCTCGCTGTTTCGCGTCGCGGATGGCGACAAAGAGGGTGCCGACGCCGAGGTCGAAGCCGTCGAGCACCACATAGGCATAGACGCCAAAGGCGATGACCAGCCCCCAGGCGAGAGCCAGGTCGAAGGGCGGAGTGGCGATCATGGATGCGTCTCCCGGCCGGCGATCCTGGCGGTGCGCGTCGGCCGCGCCGCTTCCTCGGCAGCCGCATCGGCCGGCGAGGCGCCCATCAGGCGCAACAGATAGAAAGTGCCGGCGCCGAAGACCATGAGATAGACGATGGTGATGGCGGCGAGCGACCCGGCGAGGGCGGGCGCGCCGACGGGCGAGGCCGCGTCCGCAGTGCGCAGGAGCCCGTCGACGGTGTAAGGCTGGCGTCCGATCTCGGTGGTGAACCAGCCGGCCAGGATGGCGATGAAGCCGGCCGGCGCCATGGCCACCGACAAGCGCAGGAAGCCATTGTTCCGATACAGGCTTCCGCGCCATCGCAAGGCCAGGCTCGCGAGCCCGGCCAGCATCATGGCAAGACCGAGGCCGAGCATGATCCGGAAGCTCCAGAAGGTGACCGGCAGCGGCGGCCAGTCCTCTTTGGGCCAGGCTTCGAGCCCTTTGACCGGGCCGTCAAGGTCGTGGGTCAGGATCAGGCTGCCCATCCGGGGCAGGGCGAGGGGGTATTTGAGCCGGCCTTCCTCCGCCGACGGCCAGCCGAACAGGTAGAGCGGCGCGCCGTGTTGCAGCGCCTCGAAATGGCCTTCCATCGCGGCCACCTTGCGCGGCTGGTATTCGAATGTGTTGAGGCCGTGCAGATCGCCGATGAATATCTGCACCGGAGTGACCAGGGCGGCCATCCACATGGCCATCGAAAACATCAGCCGCGCGGCCCCATCGTCCCGCCGGCGCAGCAGATGATAGGCGCCGACCGCGCCGACCAGGAACGCGGTCGCCAGGTAGGCGGCGACGGTCATGTGCAGAAAGCGATACGGGAAGGACGGGTTGAAGACGATCGCCCACCAATCCTCCGGCACGAACTGGCCGGCGGCGTTGACGCCGTAGCCGGCAGGCGTCTGCATCCAGCTGTTCGCCGACAGGATCCAGAAGGCTGAGATCAGCGAGCCGGCGGCGACCATCGCCGTCGAAAAGAAATAAAGCCCTTTGCCGACCCGCTCGCGGCCGAACAGCATGATGCCGAGAAACCCCGCCTCGAGGAAAAAGGCGGTCAGCACCTCGTAGCTCATCAGCGGGCCGAGGACGGGGCCGGTCTTGTCTGAAAAGACGCTCCAGTTGGTGCCGAAATGGTAGCTCATCATCACCCCGGAGACGACGCCCATGCCGAAAGCGATGGCGAATATCCGCAGCCAATAGTCGAAGACCTGGCGGTAGGTCTGGCGCCCGGTCGCGAGCCAGAAGCCCTCGAGAACGAAGAGATAGCTGGCAAGCCCGATGGTCAGCGCCGGAAAGACGATGTGGAAGCCGATGGTGAAGGCGAATTGAATTCGCGCCAGAATGACCGGATCCAGTTCTTCGAGCATGGCCGTCAAGTCCTCGCTCGTGTTGCGTCCCAGGGGGACAGTGGTCGCAAGCGCGGGCGGTTTGCCCAGAGACTCTAACCTAGCATTTTCCGACGCGTGTTTAGCGCTCGCTAATGCCGGCTGCGAGGTCAAGGCGGAGCTGATTGAAACCGATGCGGCAGGAGTCGAATCTTCGCCGCCGTTGCAGGATTGCCACAGGCGGTCCGCGGCCCGTCGGTACCTACTCTGATACCGCGATCCAGGGCTCGATAATGGCCCATGCGGGCGTTAATTTTTTCTTAGGATTCAGCCTTCTGGCGACTGATTCGCCAAAGCCGGATAGGACCTCGCCGGTACCCCATACGGGTCCTTTTTGGGAGCCAAAACGGACCTTGCGCGGCGCTCCCGCCCGCATGCGGCGGGTGCAAATGCCGCACTCTCACGCTATGAAAAAATTGGTAAATGGGAGACGGATTTAGCTCCCAAGCTGCGCGAATTCCTCCTCGCGCGGTGTCAACAACCAGGTGCCAGGGGGGGCATCGACATGAAGTATAGGATGAATATCGAGGCAGCCCGTTCGTTTCGGTCCACTGCCGGACCCGGTCCATCGCAGGCGCTATCAAAAGGGTTAGTGAGATTGGCATTCCTGTGGCTCGTGAGCTGCGGGCTGGTCTTTCTTGCGCAGCCGGCCCACGCCGCGATGCCGACCTACCTTCCCGAAGCCACCTATGTCGGCTCCGAGGCCTGCCTGGGCTGTCACGCCCAGTATTTGGAGGAATTCGAGAAGACCCTCATGGGCCGGATCTTCATGAAGAATCCGCGCAACGAGCTTGAGAAGCTGGGCTGCGAGAGCTGTCACGGCCCCGGCTCCGAGCACGTCGCGGCCGGCGGCGGCCGCGGGGTCGGCGGCATCGTCGGCTACGGCAAGGATTCGCTGTATCCGATTTCCGAGCGCAACGGCGTCTGCCTCGGCTGTCACCAGGGCGGCATGCGGTTGCACTGGACGGGCGGCGTCCACGAGTCGCGCGGCGTGGCCTGCACCGATTGCCATACGGTGATGAAGAAAGTCTCGCGCAAGAACCAGTTCGCCAAGCGCACGGAGATCGAGACCTGCTACCAGTGCCACAAGCTGAAGCGTGCGCAGATGCAGCGCTCCGCGCACATGCCTCTGCGCGAAGGCAAGATGACCTGCTCGGATTGCCACAATCCGCACGGCTCCTTCACGGATCCGATGCTGAGGGAGGCCTCGGTCAACGAGACCTGCTACACCTGCCACGCCGATAAGCGCGGGCCGCTCCTGTGGGAGCATCCGCCGGTGCGCGAGAACTGCATGAACTGCCACGACCCGCATGGCACCAACCGTCCGAACATGCTCAGGGTCGCGCCGCCGCGGCTGTGCCAGCAGTGCCACTCGGAAAGCGGCCACGTTTACAGCCTGTACGACACGGACTCGAATCGCGGGTTCAACCGCTCATGCCTGAACTGCCACACGATGATCCACGGCTCCAACCACCCGGCCGGTATGCGGTTGCACAGGTAAAGTGATGGGGGCGAAAACCATGAAGAACCAAGTTCAACCTTTACTGGCCGCGGTCCTGCTGAGCGGCGCCATGTCGCTGGGCTTTGCCGGCGAGGGATTTGCCGAGGATGCAACCAGCGATTGGTACTCCCACGGATTCGTCAAGCTGGGCGGCCTCGTTTTCATCGACCGTCCGGCGGTGGGGGAAAGGTCCAAATTCGAGGAATATGGCGAGGTCTCGCCGGGGTTCATCATCGACACCGCTCATCTCGAGTTCGGCAGCATGGACATGCTTCGCGTTGCCGAGATTTGGGCGGACGACCTGACCCAGAACGACCGCAATGTGAGTGCGAGTCTGTCGTCTGCCGGGAACCACTATCTGGACCTCGAATTCGACCAGACGCCGCATCTCTACCGGAACCGCGCCTTTACACTGCATGATGGCGTCGGGACGGGCACCCTGACCGTCGACGATGCCGTGCAGACGGCTTTGCAGGCGGCGCAGTTTGCGGGGGACACCGCCGCCATAGACGCGACCATAGCCGCCAATGTCAGGCCCGTGACGCTGGACGTCGACCGGAAAGCCGGGAAGTTGGCATTCCGCTACACGCCGACGCCTCAGTGGGACCTCAACTTCAACTATTCCCTTGAGCAGCGGGATGGGACCCTGCCCATGGGCCAGGTCATCGGCATGACCCATACCCTTGTTCGTGGCAGCCCCGGCATCGTCGAGGGCATGGTCGAGATTCCCGCGCCGGTCGACTATACGACGCACAATTTCGGCGCCAGCGTCGAATACAAGATGGATCTCGGAGACGACCGGAAGTGGATTACCAATCTGTCCTATGGCGGTTCGATCTTCGAGAACAAGTACGACTCGGTGACGTGGGACAATCCGTTCCGCATCAACTACGATCTCTCGCCCTTTTCAACGGGTGTCGGGGGCATCTTACCGGGCGAGGACGGCTCTCCCTTGGGCCGCGCCAGCCTGCCGCCGGACAATTACGCGCACCGGGTCATGCTCCAGACCGCGGCCGACATCTGGGAAAAAACCCGCTTCACCGGCACCGTGTCCTACAATGCGATGCGCCAGGACGAGGCTCTCCTGCCCTGGACGGTCAACGACCCGCTGTTTGCTTTGAATCCGCTGCCCTTGCCGGCCGACAGCGCGAACGCGGAGATCAACACGCTGACCATCGACACGAAACTGACGACGCGGGCTCTTCACCCCGATCTTACCAACACGCTCCGTTACCGGTACTATTCTTCCGACAACGATACGCCGCGTCTCTATTTTCCGGATCGCATCGCATTCGATTCGGAATATGCCGACGAAACCTACATCAATCTGGCTCCCTCGTACGTCAAGCAGAACGCCGGCTTCGACACGGTGTGGCGGGCGGACGACTGGGTCACGCTCGGCTTCCTGCTCGGATGGGAGCAGTATGACCGCGGTATCGGCCGCGAAGCCGATATCACGAACGAATATTCGGGCAAGCTGACCGCCGACATGCAACTCCACCCGTGGATGTCGGTCCGGGGCTCGGCCTACTATTCCCAGCGCCGGTACGATAATTACGACTATCTCAATCGCATCGACAGACCGGGGAGCCTTGTCGGCGACGAGACCGAATCCGGCTCGACGAATTACCGGCTCATTCGCAAATACTCGATGTCGAACCGCGACCGGTTCAAGCTCGAACTCTCGAGTGAAATCGGTCCCTTCCAGGGGGTGACCTTCACCCCGCTGGTCGGCTGGCGGGACGACGATTACGATCTCCCCTGCACCCCCGACTTCGCTCTGGCTCGTCCCTACGACCCGTGCCACCAGGGCCTGTTGTATGACCGCTCCTGGGACGCCGGTGTCGAATTGAACTATATGACCGGCGAGAGGACCTCGCTGTTCGGTTCGTACGTCCACGAGGACTTCGATCGCAGAATCCGGAACAGGGGTTATGGCGTAGGGGGACACGCGGATATCGAGGAAGCGGTGGACACGTTCATGGCCGGTTTGAACGTGGCCCTGATCCCGGACTCCGTCGACCTCAAGCTCGCCTACACCTACGCCAGGGGAGAAGAGGTATGGGTGCCGGACGTCTTCCCGGTCGTGAACACCCGCTTCCATCGTTTCGACGCGAGCCTCAAATACACACTGCCGGAGGAAACCACCCAGGGCACGGGGCTGAGCAAGGCCTTCGCCAAGATCCAGTACGCCTATGAGCGCAACCGGATCGACAACTGGGCCCTCAACGAAGACGTCTACGTGCCGACGTTGGCATCGTCCTCCATTTGGCTCGCCGGCAGGGAAGCGAACTACGACGCCCAGATCGTGACGGTGAGCGTCGGGCTCGGCTGGTAGGCGAGAAAAAGCAGGCCCCTGCGGCCAAAGAAACGGCCCGGGCATGGCCGGCCGCCCTGCCCGGGCTTTTGCTTGACCGGCAGGCCCGGTTTCGATGCCGGGGCCGGTTCCGGTCGAAGGGTCGCCGATGACGGAAACCGCCGCAGACCGCGGCGCGGGCTTCTCCTGCCCGCGCAGCCGTGCTACCCACGCGCCGCGGGCTGGGGAATGATCGGCGAGGCGGCCGGGGCCGCCGGCGAAGGCGAATAGAGCGATGCTGCTTTGGTACATTTTGGGCGTTATGACGGGCCTTGCCCTGCTGCCCATCTTCGGCCTGCTCGGCTGGCGGCTGCGGCCTCTGGCCGGCGCCGGCCAGGAGAGGAAGGTCTATGAGGACCAGCTCCGCGCGCTCGAGGCGGAGGCCGAGCGCGGCGTGATCGACAAGCAGGAACTGGAGGCCGCGCGGGCCGAGATATCGCGGCGGCTGCTCGCCGCCGCCGACCAGCGGGACAAGGTGGCGGCGCCCCTGCCGGCGACGAGCTGGGCGCTGATCGCGTTCGGCAGCGCCGGGCTCGTGGTGCTGATCGCTCTCGGCGGCTATCTGGCGCTCGGTCGGCCGGATCTGGTCGCCCGCGCCCCGGCCCCGGCACCGGCCGCGACGCAGGATGCGGACGTACCCGGCCAGGCGGAAATGGCCGCGCGGCTGGCTGACGTCGAGGCGCAGCTTCGCGCCAGCCCCGACAACGGCACCGCCTGGGAAGAGGCGGCGGCGCTCAATTTCGCGCTTGGTCGCTACGAGGCCTCGGCGCGCGCCTATGCCGGCGCCATCCGTATCCTCGGCGAAACGGCCCAGCGGCTCGGCGATTACGGCGAAGCGATGACCCAGGCCAATGGCAGCATCGTCTCCGACGAGGCCAGGGAGATTTTCGAGCGTGCGAGGAAGCTCGACCCCTCCCTGGTGCAGGCGCGCTTCTATCTCGCCCTGGCGCAGGAGCAGGGGGGCGAGCTGAAGGAGGCCGCCGAGTCGTGGGGGGCAATGTTGAAGGACGCGCCGGAAGGCGCATTCTGGAAACCGCTGGTGGAACGCCGCCTCGCCGAGGTCAATGCTCGCCTGGGCGGCGGGACCGCCGCACCGGCCGCCGCACCGGCCGCCGCGCCGGGTACCGCGCCGGGCGCGGAGCCTGCCGCCCCATCCTCCGCCGGGCCGAGCGCCGAGGACTTGAGCAATGCCCGGGAGCTGTCGCCGGACGCGCGCGACGAGATGGTCGAGGATATGGTCACCCGGCTTGCCGCGCGGCTTAAGACCGAAGGCAACGACCTCGACGGCTGGCTGATGCTGATGCGTTCCTACGTGGTGCTCAACCGGCCCGACGATGCCAAGGGGGCCGCGTCGAGCGCGCGCCAGCAGTTCGCCGGCGACGATGCCGCGCTCAAGCGCATCGAGGAAGCCGAAAAGTCGCTCGGATTGTGACGCCCTAATACTGCGCGTAGACGCTTTGTCCGCCGTCCCCGAACAGGATCACCGCATAGCGGTCCGGCGGCCCACCCATGCCCGGCGATCCGGACGGCATGCCGGGAACGGCAAGTCCCCGCGCGGCGGGCTTCTCGCTCAACAGCCGGCGAATCTCCCGCGCCGGAACGTGGCCCTCGATCGCATAGCCGCCGGCAAGCGCGGTGTGGCAGCTCTCCAGCGCCGCCGGAATGCCGGCCTGCGCCTTGATCGGCGCCACATTGTCGGTTTCCTGCACCGCCACCGTGAAGCCGTTGGCGCGCAGATGCTTCACCCATTCTCCGCAGCAGCCGCAGGTCGACGACTTGTAGACGGTAATCTCGGCCGCCTCGGCCGCCGGACCCGGTGTCGGATAGAAGGCGATCCCGGCCGACGCGGCAACCGCGCCAAGGGCCGACTGGAGCGCGGCGCGACGAGTCATGATCATGGTATGAACTCCCTCCTCCGGCAGGTACGGCTCGCCCGCGCTCACATGCGCGAGCGAGCCGAACGGTGCTGCGGTTGGCGCTGTCGCGACGGCCGCTAGTCCGCCGCCCAGAGCCTATTTCGAAGCGAAAAAGTTTGCCATCTCGGCGATGTCGCCGGCGCTCAGATTCTTGGTGACCGCGTTCATGGCCGCATGCTTCTTGGCGCCCGACTTGTAGGCGTTCATCGCCGAGGTGAACGCGCCCGTGGACATGCCGGCAATCTTCGGATTGGCGGCCTTGCCCTCTCCGTTGGCGCCGTGACAGCCGCTGCAGGCGGCCGTGTTGGCGGCCTGTGCCGAGCCGGCCGCGCCGGCCAGACCGAACGCCACCGCGGCTGCGGCAATGATGAGCCATTTCGCTTTCATTTCTTAACTCCTCAAGATTGTGTGCTCCCGAATGCGATCATTCGGGTCCGCTCCCGGAACCTTCGCCGGCCTTTGCGGCGCAGTGCCGCGGCTCGACTCGCAAGTGGTTTATGTTTGCGGCCTCTTGCCTCAGTTGTTCTTCGCCCCCTGGCTGATCCAGAACCTCAGCATCAGCCGTTCGCATTTGGAGAGCTTCTTCTTGTTGTGCGGCATCCATAGCGTCGGATCGGTGCGTTGATCGATCACCGCGATGAAATTGCTTTCGAACGCCTTGCCGGGCAGGACGACCGGACCGTGCTCGGTCCCCTTCATCAGGCTCTCGTAGGTGCGCATGTCGAGCCCGCTGGCTTCGTAACCTTCCCCTCCCGGCTGGTGGCATTCCAGGCACCTGAGCTCGATGATCGGAAACACGTCGTCCTTGAAATTGACCTCCTGTGCGCTGGCGCCGGACGCCCACAACGCGCCGGCAAGTGCGGCGCCCGTGACCGCCGCCCTCGATACAATGCGAATATGGCGCCGAGGCGACATCGCCAGACCCCTTTCATGCTGCGACCGGTCCGACAACCGGTCGTTCTCAGTGGCCAAACTAACAGATGCACGCCGAGCCGCATATTGACTTAGGTCAATGTAATCGCGCCGGCTGCGCGCGGCAGGGCGCCGGAGGCCTGAAAACGGCGGTTTCCTGCGGTAGGGACGCCGGAATCGACGGCCGCGGCGCGGTCAAAATTGCGTTACCGTATGCCCGCCGCCGGGCGTCGCGCCGGATGTTTCAGCCCAGGATTCGGCGCCGTGTTTCAGATTGCCGCAGGGGGCCGCAAATGGCTCCTCCGAGGCCCCAAGCCGGGCTATCTATGCGCACGCGAACGATCGCTTCATCGGCCAGTTTGCAACGGCGATCGCGATCGGCACGATCGTAGCTCCGATGATGCGCGCATTTCGTTTGCGGAGACCGGCAAGCCCGGGACGCAAAGCATGGATCGGTGCTACGGACGGCAGGAAGATTTGGCCAAATTGACTTGGCTCAGTGTTACATGGAAAGCTACCGCGCGGATGTGAGCGCCGACAAACGGATGCCGGGGGCATGTGAGGACAATGCGGATCGTGAAACTCTCAGCCTGGCTGTTTGCCTGCATCGTTCTGTTCGCGGGGACGCCGGACAATTGGCTGACGCAGGCCGCCGCCCAGGAGGCGACGGACCGGCAAGCCGCCGAGGGGACCCCTCCGGAACTGCTCGACAATGCTCTGTGCCTGAGCTGTCACGGCATAGAAGGGTTCTCGGTTCCCGGCGCCGACGGCCGGGACCGCGACCTGCATATCCGGGCAGAGGAATTCGTCGACAGCGTTCACGGCGGGCGCTATTGCGTCGAGTGCCATAAAGACATCCTCGAAGTTCCCCACCGGGCCGGCGTCGAAAGAGGGGTCGGCTGCGTCGAGTGCCACCGCAACTTGTGGGACATGGCGCGGCGGCGCGGCGAGACCGACAAGTTCGCGCGGCTGGGCGTGGTCGTGCAACAGATCGAGAGCTACATGCATTCGGTCCATGCCCGCCCCAGCATGGCGGACCAGTCGCGAACCAACGCCACCTGCTATGACTGCCACAACGCCCACTACATCACCCCGATCGACAGCTCGGTCGGCGCCATGGGGCGGCTGCGGATACCGGAGATTTGCGGCCGCTGCCACACCGAGCAATTGGCCGACTACAAGACCTCGGTGCACGGCCAGTCGGTGCTCGGCGACACCAACCCGTTTGCCGCCGTGTGCACGGACTGCCACACCACGCACGAGATTGCATCGCCGGAAGTCGCGTCGATCAGGGTCGGCATCACCCGCAATTGCGGCAACTGCCACGAATATGAGCTTGAGACTTATCTCGGGACCTACCACGGTCAGGTGAGCACGCTCGGCTATGCCTACACCGCGAAGTGCTTCGACTGCCATGGGCACCACAAGATCCAGCGGGTGTCCAACGAGGCCTCCCTGGTCCACCCGAGCAACCGCATTCAGACCTGCCGGAAGTGCCACGAGGGCGCGACCGCCGGATTTGCCACTTTCCAGCCGCACGGCACCACCGGCGACTTCGAGCGCTATCCCTTTCTGTGGATCGCCGGCAAGGGCATGGGCGCGCTGCTGATCGGCGTGTTCGCCTTCTTCTGGACCCATTCGGCGCTGTGGTTGTACCGCGAGTACAAGGAGCTCAAGGAAAGGCGGAACCAGCCCCACATCCGGGTCGACAAGGTGGCGCCGGAAGAGAAGAAATACTTCAAGCGCTGGCCCGCGGCCTGGCGGCTCGTGCACCTGGTGTTCGCGCTGGCCATCATGACCCTGGTCCTGACCGGGACCTCGGTGCTCTATGGGGAGAGCGCCTGGGCGCGGGGGTTCATCAATCTGCTCGGCGGGCCGCAGGTGGCCGCGATCGTGCACCGGTTTGCCGCGGGGACGTTCATCACCCTGTTCTTCGGGCATCTCATCTATGTCGCCTACTACTTGTCCCGGAACTGGAGGACGTTCAAGGTCTTCGGACCGACCTCGACGGTGCCCAACCTGCAGGACCTGTTCGACGTGGTGGCGATGTTCAAATGGTTCTTCGGCCTCGGGCCGCGGCCATTGTTCGACCACTGGACCTATTGGAAGAAGTTCGACTATTGGGCGCCGTTCTGGGGCATGGTGATCATCGGCTTCAGCGGTCTGATGCTGTGGTTCCCCGAGGCGACGGCCTCGGTGCTGCCGGGATGGGTGTTCAACATCGCAACCCTGGTGCACGGAGAAGAGGCGTTCCTGGCTGCCGTGTTCCTGTTCTCGGTCCACTTCTTCAACGTTCATTTCAGGCCCGACAAGTTCCCCATGGATACGGTGATCTTCACCGGCCGCATGCCGTTGGAGGAGTTCAAGCGCGAGCATACGCTGGAATATCGGCGCCTGGCCGAGAGCGGCCAACTCGAGAACTATCTGGTCGACGCCCCGTCGCGGTCGATGGCGGTCGGCTCCAAGATCCTCGCGGCGGTTCTGATCCTGATCGGCCTGACGCTTCTGGTGCTGGTCTTTGTCGGCTTTGGCGGGCATGTTTTGTCCGCGTGAGTGGCGTCACATCGACGATATGGAGGCTCTATCGATGGCAACAACGCTCAATGGGGAATGCAGGACCGTTTCCGCCCAGCGCGGGGCGATGCACTCGCCGCCTGCCCGGTCGTCTTCGATCCTGAGCCTGTCGGCGCGAATGCTGGCGATCGTCGTGGCGTTGCCGCTGGCGCTCATCGGCTGCGAGGAAGAGGAGGACGCCGGCGCGGCGCAGGCCGATATCGCGGCCGGCAAGGTGGTGGTCGAGGCGCAGTGCGTCGGCTGCCATGGTCTGGACGGGCGCGGCGTTGCCCCCGCCATCCCGGATCTGGCCGCCCAGACCGAGCGCTATCTGCGGGCGTCGTTGACCGCCTATAAGGAGGGCACGCGGACCCATGCCGCGCTGCACGATCTGACCTCCGAGTTGACGGATGCGCAGATCCGGAACGTCGCCGGCTATTTTGCCAGCCTGCCGCTGCTCCAAGCCGAAGCCGGAGAGGAGGTGCAAGCCGTCGTTTCGCCTTATGAAAAGGGCGAGGCGGCCTCGCAGGTTTGCGCCCGCTGCCACGGCAAATCCGGCGACAGCACCACCGCCGGCATACCCAGCCTGGCCGGCCAGCAGCCGCGCTATTTCATCTCCGCCGTGCGGGCCTATCTGGACGGGCGCCGCAGCATCGAAGGACAGGAGATGCTGCGCGAGCTGAGCCATGTCGATATCGAGGCCCTGGCGCTTTACTACGCCACGCAGACGCCCGCCCGGCGCGAGGCGCCTGGCTTCGGCGATCCGGTCGCCGGCGAACCGCTCAGCGCCCGCTGCGGCGGCTGCCACGGCGCGCGCGGCGTCAGCCACGACACCTCGACGCCGAGCCTCGCCGGCCAGGATCCGGAATATCTGGTCAAGGCCATCAAGGCGTACCGGGATCAGACCCGCCAGCACAGCGTCATGCTCGACGAGAATACCGACGAGGAGATCGAGAATCTTGCCGCCTTCTACGCGGTTCAGGAATCCATGGCCGCCGAAAGCGCCGAGCTCGCCGTGCGGGCGTTGGCCGAAAAATGCGATATCTGCCACGGCGAGGGCGTCGAGCAGCCCGCCCTGATCGTGCCGAAGATTGCCGGACAGGACAGGGCCTATCTGATCAACGCGCTCAGGGCCTACCGCGACGGCAAGCGCGGCAGCTCGATGATGCACAATATGAGCCTGCCCTACAGCGAGGCGATCATCGAAAGCGTTGCCTCGCACTATGCGGGTCAGCCGGCCAGATGAGCCTTGACCAGGGTCCCACGCCGCGCATTGGAAGCGGCCGCGGCGAGTGCGTAGCGGTCGGTCCGCGCCGGGCATGACTGATCGGCCGGATTTCGGAGGCATGCGAGCCGGCTCACGTCCCGGAAGGGGATGGCGAAACGCCGCGGCGGCGTGATATTGGGGGACACAAAGACGGAGAGGCGCGGGTGATGCCACAAGTGCACCGAATGTTTTTCCACTACAGCGAATTCCCGCTCAGCATGCGGACGCTGTTCACCGGCACGCTGATCGTGCTCGGCATCGGCTACCTCTTCGCCATGATCCAGATCTACACGGTCGACGCCGGGCGCGATGGCAAGCCGGGGCTTTCCGCCGACGACATCGCCATTGCCTATAGCGGCAACAAGGCGGCGACCAGACTGGAGTCGGCCTTGGCGGGGCCGATGTCGGGGATGCTGCCGCCGGACGAGCGCGCCGACATCATCGGCTGGGTGAACCGCGGTCTCGACGAGAGCGAGTACGATACGCGCATTGCCCCGATTTTCGAGAGACGCTGCCTCGCCTGCCACGACGGCAGCAACCCGCATATCGTCAACCTCGACGGCTACGAAAACGTCTCGAAGGTTGCTCAGATCGATACGGGCAAGAGCCTGGCGACCCTGGTGCGCGTCTCCCACATCCACCTGTTCGGCGTTACCTTCATCTTCTTCATCATGGGGCTGATCTTCAGTCATGCCTATGTGCGGCCGGTATGGTTCAAGTCGCTGGTCATCGCCTTGCCGTTCCTCGCCATTGTCATCGATACGGGCTCCTGGTACCTGACCAAGATCAATACCGCCTTCGCGTGGACAGTGATTGGCGGCGGCGCGCTGATGGGGTTGAGCTTCGCCACCCAATGGATCGTTTCGATGTATCAGATATGGTTCTACAAATTCAGCGCCCGAGAAACTTCGGTCGACGAGCCGGCCGGCTCATCGCAGCCGGGGTAAGACCGACGCCGATCGGCGGCGCCCGCCCCAGGGGCATCGAAACTTGCCGATGCTTTAATCGTTCGAGGATGTCATGACAGGCAAGACTTTGATGATTGCATGCGCTGTCATCTTGCTGGGAGCAACCGGCGAGGGCCGGGCCCAGGACGCGTCGGGTGCCGGCGACGTCGTGGCCGGAAAGGCCGTCGCGGCCTTGTGCGCGGACTGCCACGGCTGGGACGGCATCGGCCGCGAGCCGGGGGTTCCCCATCTCGCCGGCCAGTATGCCGACTACATTCACGCCGGGCTGACGCGGTACAGGACCGGCGATGGGAAAGACGAGAGGATGAACCAGGTTGTCGCCGCGCTCGCCGACGAGGACATGACCGATGTCGCCGCCTATTATGCCAGCCTGAAGCCGTTCAGCGAACGGCCGGCCGAACCGGGGGCGGAGGCAGCGGCGGCCGCCGAGCCGGACCCCTTCGCGGCGGTCCGGGAGACGGCGGCGGCGTGCGTCGGCTGTCATGGCGAGGACGGCAATACGGACATTCCCGGCATGCCGAGCCTGGCGGGACAGCACGTTCTCTACCTGATGACGGCCTTGAAGGCCTACCAGGAAGGAACGCGCCCGGATCCGACCATGCAGGCGTTCGCCGCGCCGCTGACCCGCGGCGACATCGAGGACATGGCCTATTTCTACGCCACCATGGAGCCGCGGCGGTCCGAGACCCCGGCCGAAGGCGATCCCTTGGCGGGGATCGCGGTGACCGCCCCCTGCGTCGGCTGCCATGGCCGGGACGGCAACAGCGGCGATCCCAAGAACCCCCGGCTCGCCGGTCTCGACGCCGCCTATCTCGTCGCGGCGGTCAACGCCTACAAGGACGGCGGCCGCGACCACGGCGCGATGCGCGACGCGGTGGAGACCCTCAGGGATCGGGACGTGAGGGACCTTGCCGCCTTCTACGCCACCCGGGAACCCAAGGCGCTGCCGATCCGCAAGCCCCTCACCGTCGCCGAATGGACCGAGAGGTGCGGTCGCTGCCACGGCCCCAGGGGCAACAGCGCCGACGAGCGTTTCCCCAAGCTTGCCGGGCAGGACGAGGCCTATCTGGCCAGGGCCATGCGGCTGTTCCACGCCGGCGAGCGGGCCAACGAGATGATGTACGCCATGTCGTTCCAGATGTCGGAATCGGACATTCGCAACCTCGCGGCCCATTACGCGCGCCAACGCAAGCGGTAAATGCGGGCGACGCTCCAGGACGTGAACTCATGAACGCCCAGCCGCAACACCAAACAAGGACGTCCGGACTTATACCAACGGCCTTTGACATTGACTCGTCATGCCCCACGAAAGCGGGGCATCCAGTAGCCACCGCGCGGGAGCTGGAATGAGGCGGTGCATTGCATCGGCCATCGCGGTTACCGGATTGCCCCCCGGGTATCGCCTTTGGCGATCCCGAGGGCAGGCTTGTCGAGCCGGGCAACGACAATAAGGGTCAACAATTCGGGCCGTTGGACTTACCCAAGGAGCGGCACTCGATGGCTTGAGGGTCGAGGTCGCGGTTTGACCAGGAGCGGACTGTCGGACGATATCGAATTACGAAAGTGGGATAGCCGTCCCAATTCCAACTTGTCGAGAACGCAGGGACTCATCAATGCAGCAAAAGGGAACCCTTTCGCCGCGATTCGGTCGGCCGCATCACTTCCGCTCGTGAAACCAAGGGAGACGTGCTCGACGATAGCCGTCAGGACCGAGAAGCGCCATAACCGGACATTCGACCGACGCGCGGCGTGGGCTTCGTCGACGAAGCAGGAGCTTGATAAGGCGCGCACTGCGGCTGCCAAGGGGGCCGGAGTCCTGCCCATGCCCCCGGCACGCAAAGAACGCTTTTCAACAAGGGGCGATTGATCTAGCCTTTGGAGAGGTTTTCGTCGATGCGAAGTCGATCTGCCTTAGCCGCGCTGATTGTCGGTTTCTCCGCGCCTGCCGCGGCCGACGATGCCGCCGATTGCGCGAGCGGCGATCCTGCAAAGGGCATTCCCGCGTGCACCCGCATCATCGAGCGGGCGGGCGAGCCGCAGGACAAGCGCGCGCAAGCCTACGGCAACCGCGGCATCACCTACGCGCTGCAGGGCCAGCACAAGGAGGCGCTCGCCGACCTGAGCGAAGCGATCCGCCTCAATCCGAACGACGCCGAGAGCTTTCACACGCGCGGCAGGATCTACGGGGAGACAGGCGACTGGGACAAAGCGCTCGCCGAATTCGAGGCGGCGCTGCGGGCGGACCCGAAGCACGTGGATGCTCTGATCAGCCGCGGCGGCGCGCGCCAGCTGAAGGGCCAGGTCGATCTCGCGGCGGCGGACTACGGCGAGGCGATCAAGATCGACCCGAACAACGCGGACGCCTATTCGAGCCGCGGTGCGCTGTATCTGACGACCAGCCGCTTCCCGCAGGCGATGGCCGATCTCGATCAGGCGATCAAGCTCGACCCCGACCACGGCACCGCTTATCTCAACCGCGGGCTCACCTACTTTTTTCAGAAGCAGTATGACAAGGCGATCGCGGACTTCGGGCAGGCGCTGCGCATCGATCCGCAGAACGCGCACGTGCGCGTGCAGCGCGGGGTGGCGTATTTCTTCAAGAAGCAGCCGGAGCAGGCGCTCGCCGATGCGAACGAGGCCATTCGCCTCGATCCGCGCCATCTCATGGCGTACAAGTTGCGCGGTGGCGTCCTCGGCGGCATGGGCCGCCGCGATCAGGCCATCGCCGACTTCCGCAAGGCCCTTGAGCTCGATCCCTCCGACGAAAGCGTCAAGAAGAACCTGAAGGATCTGGGAGTCACGCCCTGAACGGCAATGGCGATGCCGCAGCGCTCAACGCGGCTTGACCTCGTTTTCTGCCCTTCGGCGAGATCGCACGGACAAGCGCGCTGCTGACATGCCGCCGGCGACATTCGCTCGGCGCGCGCTGGCGCTGTGCTTCGGCTACTATGGCGCCATGGGCGGCGACCGCTTCTTCTGGCATCTGTTCGGCGGCATCTGGCTGTTGGTCGGCGCTGGCTTCCTCGCCGCGACCTTCGGCATCAATCTGTTCGCCGACCCGGAGGCGTTGAACACCGACACGCCGCTGTGGCTGTTCGCTCTCATCGGCATTGTCTGCTGCATCGGAGGCGCGGCCGTCATCTATGTCGCGCGCAAGTCGGCCGCGCGCGATCGGCACCTGATGCAGTCCGGCGTCGAGCTCACGGCTACGGTGATCGATATCCGGCGTAGCCTGATCGATATCAACCGCCAGACGCGCTGGCACGTGGCCTATCGCTACGAATATCCGAAAGGCCAGCCGCGCGAAGGCAAGAGCCGCGCGCTTCCCGGCGAGGCGGTCTGGGCGTTCAAGCCGGGCGATAACGTGCAGATCAAGATCGATCCGCAGAAGCCGGAGGAGAGCCTGTTTTTCGGCGCGGCGTGAAAGTTGCCGCGCCGTCGTTGAGAAGATGAAGCTCGTGTGCGCCTGCTGGCGTCGCAGTGGCCTACTGGAAGTCCCCGCGCATTGCGCCATGAGGCCCTATTGCCGCGCTTGATGGATTGTGATCGTGTCGCGCATAACCACACCCCACGGCAACGCACCTGCGGTTTGCTCGATCGCGTCCGTCGCGCCGTCTCGTGCAGGTATGCGGTATTTGGTTTGCGCATGCACGGCCGGGTTGATGTGAGAAGGAAAGGTGTTTGACGGCTGATCCCCCGCGCAGGGACCCGTGTTCGTAATGGTCGCAGTTAGCGTGCCCGGCGTAAGCGTGATTTCGAAATCCTCAATGTCGCGCCGGCCGCTGAGCGGAATGTCGAACTCGCTCGGCGAATAGGTCCATCGCATCGTGCAGGCAGGAACCTCGCCCACCTCGGTGCTGATCCGGGCGCTCGCACGGCCTTTGAGCGTCCCGCTCCTTTCGATTTCGAATGCGTAGTCGATGTCTATCGTATGGTTGTGTCCGCCGCCCTTTGCCGTTTTCTTGATGGTGCCATACCAGTCGGCGATCGGGAACTCGGCGATATCGGTGTCGATGTTGCCTGCAAAATCCTCCGCGATCGCGCGCAGCCGCACGACCGGCGGCGGGTTTCGCGGCACCTCGTAGGTGAGCACCAACGTCCGCGGTTCCGGACGGCCCTCGCAGTTGGGGCGAATAACGGGCGGATAATCCTTAGCGCCGACCAGCGCGTCGCCGACGGCAATGAGTTGGATGCGCTGGATTCCGGTTTGCCAAGTGGTGGCGTCGTCGCGCGCCACCATCGTGACCGTGATCGTGTCGCGGGCCTTGACCTTTCTGCCCTTGGGCGGAACCGAACTGGTGTGCAGATTCGGCTTCTCCCGATCCGGCATCCGCTGGTAGTCGACTTGGACATCGTCCTTGCTTCCGATTTCGCCGCTAAATTCCATCCTCGTGAACACGGGACTGTCCGCGAAAAAGGCTCTAAGGGCGTCCCGGCGCGCAAAAGCCAAAGCCAGCTGGAACAGTGGGTCGCCGCGCTTCACAATGACCTTGAATTTGGCTTGCTGGGGACACCCACGCGGATTGATCGCTTGCCCGGCGGCATCCCAGAGTTTTCCCTCCGCGCCATCGCGAAAGTCCGTGCCGTCGGGGGGGGGCTTGAACAGGTCGCCGAGCGAGACCGGGCCGGCGGTCCCCGCGGTTTGCGCGAAGACAGCGCCGATCGGTGCCAAAGAACTCACGCCGCCGATGACGAGCACGGCGAATGCTGCGGCCAGCGCGGCGGCAAGCGCCTGGCCTGGCGCGCGTCGCCGTGTTTCGGTCCCGCTGCCGCCAACCTGGCTGCAATGATTGAGGCGTATCATGCGGCCCTCCCAACTACTGCGGCTTCAGCTCAAGCACCTCGCCTTCGGTCGCCGGGAACGGAATCTTGTTGCCGTCGACCTCGACGATGTAGTCGCCCGGTGGCAGCGCTCCCTTGACCGCACGCTGCGCCACCGCGATGCGTGTCTCGCCGTTGGGCAGTTTGGCGTTCATGCTGCCCGAGGCATCCATGATCAACAGCACGCCGCTACTTGCCGATCACGATCTCGACGCGGCGGTTCTTTTGCCGACCTTCCGGATCGTCGGAGCCGTCAGGGTGCTCGTTCGGAGCGGCGGGCTGGCTCTCGCCGAAGCCGGTGGTCTCAAATGCAGAGGCGCCAATGCCGGCCTCATCGGCGAACCACTCCTTCACCGACAAGGCACGGTCCTCCGACAGGCCCTGATTGTAGGCGTCGGAGCCCTTGGAATCGGTATGCCCCTCGATCCTGACCGGCTGGTTCGGGTGCTCGCGGATGATCGTCGCGACCTGGCCGAGCGCCGCGGCAGCTTCGGGTTTTATGTCGGAGCTGTCGAAATCGAAGAGCACATCGGCGGCCAGCGAAATGCGTATCTCGGTGTCGGTCTCTTCGACCGCGAGATCAGTCACCGCGCCCTCCACTTCGGTCGCTGCGATCAGCAAATCCCGCGAACGAAAATCGAGGTCGAGCGTTCGGAAGTCGATATCGAGCGTGCGGAACGCGGTGTCCTGAGCCGCCGCGGCCGCAGTCAGCAGCAGCAGCGCGGCGACCGTAGCGAGAAGAGCGCGCATCGGCCGCCCCTCAGTTGATGGGAACACCTTCAATCGGTTCGAACGCCGGCACGATCACGGTCAGCTTGGTTACGTCGGCCGGTGGCGCGGGATAGGTCGCCCAGATATTCATCTTCTTCCCGTCCTTCAGGTCATCGATGCCGCTGCAGACGCAATTGCCCTCCGTGTCGCGAACCACCAGGTATTTCTTCTTGTTGGCTGGGTCGAGCAGATAGGCGCCGCTGAACGTGCCGCAATTGTCGTTCGACCCATACTCGCGCATGAGGCAGCTTCCTTTGAACTCCCCACCGGATTCGTTTACAAGCCGAAGCCTCAGCGTCACCGTGTTGCCATCGCCGCGCTTCAGGTCGCGGACCTCGATGCGGACGTCAGGCGTCTCCCCTTCGGCTGAGAGGACATCCTGGGCTAAAACGGGCGAACTTGAGCAGATCGCTGCCCCCACGATTCCAGCCATCAGTCCGCGCATGGCAAATCGGCGCATTTTCCCCTCCCTCGGCTAGGCGGCCACCCTACCAAGCCGGCGAAGCATCTGCCACAGAATTCTCTGATTTCGCCGCCTCGCGGGCAGGTTACTTGCCAGAGCACTGATAACGGATTGCTGTGCCGCGCGAAGAATCGCCGAACGCTTGAGGGAGACCGCACAACCCAAATGTCGGATTTGGGTCAACTGCTGACCTGAGCGGTCGGCGGACGAGTGTCCGATCGCGGTGGCAAAGCGGAAATGTTCGGGGCGCCTCATCGCGCGAAACCGGTCCCTTTTGCACTGTCCAAATTGTGGAAGTTGGTTCGTCGTAGCCTTATCCAAAGCGCGGAGGAGTTCCCACCGTAGATGGCCCCTCCTCCCACGCCAGCGACATTCGTGGGCTCGGCCGCAATGTCCGTATTGCCCCCAAACACGGCAGTCGGGACGGGCCTCGGCGTCGGTTATGAGTTCATGGCCTGTTGCGCCGCGGCGGCGGAGGGAGCCGTGGTTTCCGCCTCCTCGAAAGGCGGGAACAGCCGCGCCAGACCGAGCAGGAGAATGACGGGAGCGATCGTCAACAGCGCGGCGACGACAAGCCCTT
Source organism: Hyphomicrobiales bacterium (assembly GCA_030688605.1). Lineage (NCBI taxonomy): Bacteria > Pseudomonadati > Pseudomonadota > Alphaproteobacteria > Hyphomicrobiales > Hyphomicrobiales bacterium. The sequence goes on along the minus strand of JAUYJB010000066.1, from coordinate 28,130 downwards.
CCTTGCTCAGAATAAGCGGCTGGTAGTACAGCAGCCCCTTTCCGGTCTTGGAAATTTCCTGGCCGCCGATCACCACGTTCCAGCGCATCATGAACACCGAGAACAGCACCAGACAGGCGCTCAGCGTGACGCCGACCACGAGCGCCCGCCCGGTGGTCCCACGCCAGATCATGTAGGAAAGGACGAAAAATGGCGTGATGGCGCCAATGGCGAACTGCAGAACGAAGTAGGGAATGAGCAGCCGGCCGGTCACGTACTCCAGGATGATTTCGATCCCCTCGCGGCCCTTGTAGACGAGGTTGGCGAATTCCAGCGCCTCCAAGGCGATGGCCACCATGATGAAGGCCCAGATGGTGTAGGCGAGGCCCTTCAGGCACGCCAGATCGACCGGGATCTTGCGCAGCTTGCACGACGCCACGTAGAGCACGACGAGCAGGGCGACGCCGGAGATGATCGCCGAGAACAGGAAGATCACCGGCATCAGGTCGGAGGACCACCATTCGCGCGATTTGAGCGAGCCGTACATGAAGCCGACATAGCCGTGCAGCCCGTGCGCCCCGGGTATGCCGATGACCGCCAGCGCGAACAGCCACTTCCTGTCGTAGCGCATCGCATGCTCGGAGAGATCGTAGGAGCCGAGCGTCAGCACGCGATAGAACCGCCCCAGCAGGTCCTGCCTGCGCTGCGCCTCGCCGACGATGAAGGGCCGGTAGGCGAACCACGTCTCGATCAGCAACAGCACGACGTAGGCGCTGGCGAAATAGCCGAACATCGCCATCGCCGAGGTCCAGTGCGGCGTCAGCGTGGCGTTGAAGGCGCGCTCCGGATGTCCGAGGTGCAGCAGCAACGGCGAGGGCACGAAGATCATGAAGCACAGCGAGGTCAGGAGCGCCAGGTGCGCCACCGGCTTCAGTCGCTTGAAGCCGAACACCTGATACAGGCTCGAGACCGTAAAGGCGCCGGCCACCAGTCCCGTAAGATAGGGATAGACGGCGATGAGGACGGACCACTCGAACACCGTTTCGTTCGGATAGACCCATCCGGTGTAGGGCGCTAGATTGGGAAGGGTCTCCACTACAGCACCTCCTTGTCGATACCGACATAGAAGACATTCGGCCCGTTGCCGGTCTCTGGCCTGAGCACGTCGACGCGGTTTTCGCGAATGAACCGGCTAATGTCGCTCTGCTGGTCGTTGAGGTCGCCGAAGATGCGTGCGCCGACCGGGCACACCTCGACGCAGGCGGGCTGCAAGCCCTTGGTGATGCGGTGATAGCACCAGGTGCACTTGTCCGAAACGCCCGCCTCCTCGTTGAAAAGGCGTGCGCCGTAGGGGCAGGCCTGCACGCAGTATCGGCAGCCGATGCAATAGTCGTGGTCGATCAGCACCACGCCGTCCGCGGCCTTGTAGGTGGCGCCGACCGGGCACACCTGCACGCACGCCGGCTCCGCGCACTGATTGCACAGCTTCGGCACGAAAAAGGCCTTCTCGACCTTCTCGTCCCGATAGCGGTCGGCGAAGCGGAAATGTTCTTCCGATCCGGAAGCGGCGATGTTGACCGGGTCCTGCTGACTGTCGATGCGCGCGCGCTCGTCCCCCTCGAGATAGACGTAGCGCTCCACCCAGGTGCGGAACTGGTGGGCGTTGTGCGGAACGTCGTTTTCCAGCTTGCACGCCTCGACGCAGCGCAGGCAGCCGATGCATTTTTCGGCATCGACTCCGAACGCCCAGCGATGCTTGGTCCAGTCATAGCCCGGAATGGCCGGTGGGGTGGCCTGTGCCGCTTCCTCGGTGGCGGCCATCGCTTCGGGCAGGACGGTGCCCGCCGCCACCGCCGCGGCGCCGCAGGCAAGGGCGCTTCCGAGCCAACCGAGAAATTCGCGACGCTCTTTTTCGCGCTTCTCGAGTTGTTCCTTTTCTTCCATGTGCGGGGCTCCTGGCTCGCTTCGCTACCGCGCCGTCTCACCTGCAACTGGCGCCGGCGTAATAGGCGGCCACGTTTTCGATATCCGCGTCGCTCAACTTGCGCACGGTCCCGGCCATCATGGCGTTCTTTCGGCCGCCGTCTCTGTAGGCGTTCAGCGCGGTGACGAGGTGATCCTTCGAAAGCCCGACCAGGTTCGGCCAGGCGGGATTGGGACTGACGCCATCGGCGCCGTGGCAGGCGACGCATGGGGCGGCCTCCGCGCGGCCGGGGGAAGCCGCCTGCGCATCCGCCGTCAGAGTGCTTTCGCACGTCAAGCCTGAATAGTAGGCGGCGAGGTTTGCGGCATCCTCATCGCTGGCCATTTGCGCGAAGGCGCTCATCATCGGCTCGGCGCGGGCGCCCGTCTTGTAAGCCTTGAAGGACTCGACCAGATAGGCCGCCTTCTGCCCGGCCAGCGTCGGTCCGGGAAGGCCCACGCTCACCCCCTCGGCGCCGTGACAGCCGATGCAATCGGCAGCCTTGGCCGCGCCCGCCGCCGCATCGCCCGCCTGCGCCATCGGTGTGGTCGAAACCAGGTTGAGCAATGGCGAATGCGGATCATGGCAGACCGCGCACTGCTGCTCTCCGGCATGCTCGGCGACCACGATCTGCGGCTGCTCGGCCGGCCTCGCCGGCATCTTCTCATGGCAAAGCGTGCACAGCTCTCTCGTGTCGCTCGGGACGGCGAGCTTCAGATCGTCCGGATGAACCGGGCCGGTCGACACATGCGCGAGCATTTCCTCGCCGTCGCGCCCGCCGGCAGGGCCGTGGCAGGTCTCGCATATGACGGCCTTTCCGGCGTCGGTGCGGTTGTGGGCGCCTTCGGACCATGCCGCGGATTGCTCGGCGTGGCATGACTGGCAATAGGCGGTGCCTTGATATTTCGGCTTGTCCGAGGCGATCTCCGCGACGGAGTCGCCCCGGTAGTGACCGTATTGGTAGAACGAATCGACGGTGAGAAACGCTATCGCCGCATACCCCAGGGCGGCGGCGGCGACCAGGAGCAGGATGAGTCGAACGATGTGTCGCGGCATGACTTCCGGTTTCTCGGATCGGGGCGGCCAATTTCGCTCACGTCTTGGCTAGCTTCCCCTGCGCCGATCCGTCGCTGGGAAAGTTCTTAACTCACGAACTTGCACTGCGGATGCCCTGAAATTCTCTGTCATTGGGAGGTCGAAGGGTGCAAAAAAGCTATCGGGCGCCAACCCACGCGAAGTTGATCTAAATCAACATCTGGCCTGCGACATTTGCCCTCACCCTGTTGCGCGCGGCGGCGCAAGGAACAAGGGGGCTGTGCCTTGTCGGGCCGAGTGCTCCAGCGGCGGCATTGGCGAAGAAGCGCCGCGCAACTTGCAGGCGCATGGCCTATTCTGGCCATGCTGACTTTCGAAGCATTGGCGGAAATGGATAATCCGTGGCCGAAGACCTGAAATCGGAGTTCCTGACCACCAGGGAGCTCGCCGAGCTGTTGCGGATCAAGCAGCGCAAGGTCTACGACCTGGCGGCCTCCGGCGAGATCCCGTGCAGCCGCGCCATGGGCAAGCTCCTGTTTCCACGGCGCGCGGTCGACGCCTGGCTTGCGAGCCACGCCACCGGGTTCGAGCCGCGGCCCGCGGCCCGGCGCCCCAACGTCTTTCTCGGCAGCCACGACCCGCTCTTGGACTGGGCCCTGCGCCAATCCCGCGCCGGCCTTGCGAGCTTCTTCGATTCGAGCGCCGACGGCCTTGAGCGCTTTGCCCGCGGCGAGGGCGTGGCGACGGGTCTGCACGTCCACGAGGTGCATGAGGGCGGCGCCGAGACGTGGAACGTTAAGACCGTCCGCGCCCGCTTCGCCGGCGAGCCGGTGGCGCTCGTCGAATGGGCCTGGCGCGGGCGCGGCCTGATCCTGGCGCAGGACAGCACGATCCTGGAGCTTGCCGACCTTGCGGGCAGGCGCGTCGTGCCGCGCCAGGCGGAGGCCGGCAGCCAGCAGCTCTTCGACCGTCTGCTCGCCAAGGCGGGGCTCGCGGCGGACGCGGTGGAGCTGACGGCGCCGGCGCGCTCCGAAGCCGACGCCGCGCTCGCCGTCCAGCAGGGCAAGGCGGAGGCCGCCTTCGGCCTGCGCGCGCTCGCCAGGCAGTACCGGCTCGGATTCGTCTCGATCGCCTATGAGCGCTTCGACCTATTGGTCGACCGGCGCGCCTGGTTCGAGCCGGAGATGCAGCGGCTCATGTCCTTCTGCCGCACGGAGGCCTTCGCCGCCAAGGCTAAGGAGCTCGGCGGCTACGACCTTGCCGGCTTCGGCACCGTGCATTTCAACGGCGGGTAGGGGGGATTTCCGCCATTCCGCCGGAGGTGCAACAGCGTTTGCGTGAATCTCGCGTTCTTGGTATGTTCGCAACGTCGTCGGGGTGTTACTGCAAACGGCGCCCGAGTCGCGTCTGAACACCTTCCGCTGGATATTGTAAAAGGTCCAAATCAAAATACGAAATGTTGTCAGGGGCATTCCTGGGGCGATGAAAACTCAAAAGGTCGACAAACCAGAAGTAATCCGATTTTCTGATTCGGTGATCTTCGAGGGCGACGCACTCGCGGTCCTGCAACGGCTGCCGGATGAGAGCGTGCAATGCATCATTACGTCTCCACCCTATTGGGGACTCCGAGATTACGCTTTCCCGCATCAAATCGGCCTCGAGCCCGCGTTGCCGCAGTATATCAATTGCCTTCAATCTATTTTCACGGAAGCCCGGCGGATCCTGAGAAAGGACGGCGTTTTCTGGCTCAATATCGGCGACGGGTATACCAGCGGCAATCGCGGGTGGCGTGCGCCAGACAGAAAGAACCCTGCTCGGGCTATGTCCGTGCGGCCCGATACACCGGATGGATTGAAGCCCAAAGACCTGTTGGGTATTCCATGGCGGCTGGCGTTCGCACTACAGAATGACGGTTGGTATCTGCGAGCGGATATCATCTGGCACAAGCCGAACGTTACACCGGAAAGCGTCAAGGACCGTCCGACGCGCGCGCATGAATATCTTTTCATGTTCACGAAGGCCGAACGGTACTACTACGACCGCGAGTCGATTATGGAAGAAAACGGCCACGGTAGACGAAACCGGCGAACGGTGTGGAGCATCAACACGCAACCGTTTCCTGGTGCGCACTTTGCCACCTTCCCTCCGGCGCTCATTGAACCTTGCATTGAGGCATCGACACGGCGGGGCGATTACGTCCTTGATCCTTTCTTTGGCTCGGGCACGGTGGGAGTCGTGGCGCAGCAGCTACGCCGTCGGTACGTGGGAATCGAATTGCACCGCGAATATGTCGAGCTTGCGGCCGAACGGTTGGAGACTGACGAAAGGGCGATAGTGAGAATCGCGGCGTAATGCTCAAAATTCCGGACCCGGAATTGCAAATCGACTTCTCCGTCGCGCTCGCCGGAATTCGGACTCAATATCTGCAAGATGCGCTCAGTGCCACCGTCAAGACACTCGATATCGCTGAACTCGACAAGAGCCTTGCCGTGTTCGTTCCCAAGGCCAGCTTGGCGATGCTGGCGAGTCATGGATTGCGCGGCGAGCTTATGTTTGCCGTTCCGCCTGTGCTGACCGCGAACACGCGTCTACTTGGCTATTATCGCTTGCTGTACGGGTACAGTCGGAAGGAATTTTACACGCCAGAGACGGGCGTTTCGCGGTTCCAGCCGATGGAGATGAAAGGCACCCTGTCCACGGCCAATGCAAAGCTGCTACCCGATCTTTGTCACGCGATGGCCCGCGCCGGAGCAACTCTGCTGAAAGGACTCGGCGCGAGCCGCGTTAGCGGTGCGCTCTTGGACGACTTGACCTTGCTGACGCTTGGTCCGCAGCTTCGCGGTGGAGCAAACGTCAAAAAGGGAACTTTGGGCATCGTGAAGGTCTTTGATGCGATTCATGAAATTGTCAAGAGCGCCGTAACGAATGCCCGCCCGAACCGGATCAAAATCAAGAACGCAGCCGGCCGAGTCGTTCTGGTCGAGTTCGCGCCTGACCCGGACATTATCATCCGCGAGGAAATGGCTGAGGGCAGTTACAGTGAGAAAATCGCTATCGAAGTGAAAGGTGGTTCCGACTTTTCCAACATTCACAATCGAATCGGCGAGGCGGAAAAAAGTCACCAGAAGGCACGAGCGGCGGGTTACGTCGAGTGCTGGACCGTGGTCAACGTCGACAAGATCGACATGAACATGGCGAAACAAGAAAGCCCGTCAACGAATCGCTTCTACCGGATTTCCGATATCACCTCCGGCAGAGGGGCGGAATTTCAAGACTTCCGCCACCGCATCATATCGCTTACCGGCATCAAAGCGACGTAGACGGTCGCAGCTCAGGATGGCCGACGAAAATCAGCGGCCGTGGCCCGGATGACATCCGGGGTAATGATGTACGGCCGTCAGCGCGACGGGGATCAAAGGATGCGGCGCCGGCCGAAAGGCCGCCCCCGAAGAGGACACTCGCGAGGCGAGCATGCCCGTGAGGCCCCCTTCCCCCTCACATCGTCTTGGCGTTGGGGAAGAAGAGCTGCTCGCCGTCGACCTTGAAGCCGGCGATGGCCGCCTGGCCTTCCGGGCCGATGAGCCAGTCGATGAATTGCTGGCCGAGGTCGGCCTTGACGCTCGCGTGCTTCGCCTTGTCGACCAGAATGACGCCATACTGGTTGAACAGCTTCGGGTCGCCCTCGACCGCGACCTTGAAGTCGCCCTTGTTCTTGAACGCGCCCCAGGTGGCGCGGTCGGCGAGCGCATAGGCGCCCATGCCGACGCCGGTGTTCAGCGTCGCCCCCATGCCGGAGCCGGTCTCGCGGTACCAGCCGCCGCTCGCCGCCTTGACGTCGACGCCAGCCTCCTTCCACAGGGCAAGCTCGGCCTTGTGGGTGCCGGAATCGTCGCCCCTGGAGGCGAACGGGGCCTTGGCTTCGGCAATCTTCTTCAAGGCCGCCACGGCATCGTTCATGCCGGCAACGCCGGCCGGGTCCGCGGCCGGTCCGACGACGACGAAATCGTTGTACATCACGTCGAATCGCTTGACGCCCCAGCCGTCGGCGACGAATTTCTCTTCCGCCGGCTTGGCGTGGACCAGCAGCACGTCGCCGTCGCCGTTTGCCGCGTTCTTGATCGCCTGGCCGGTGCCGACGGCGACGACGCGCACCTCGATTCCCGTCTTGTCCGTGAAGATCGGCAGCAGATGGTCGAACAGGCCCGAATTCTGCGTCGAGGTGGTCGACTGCACGATGATGAACCTGTCGGCCGCCCGCGACACGCCGATGTCGGCGGCAAGCGCGACGCCGGTCAGCGCCAGGCCCAGAAAGGTTCGTCTCAACATGCGTTTGCTCCCTTCTTTCCCTTTGCGGCAATGACGCCAAGTGGCAAACCCAACTCCGTGGTGCCGTGCCACGATGAGTCGCCTAGCCCTCCCGGGCATTCCCGTGCTGAGACTGGAAGATAGGCGTACCAGGACCGCCTGAACCAGGAAACTGCCAGCCCATATGTGTCACGGTGTTGATTACGTCACATGTCAATTCGGCAACATGCCCCTGCAACCGTTGAAGGAATGCAACATCAATCGGCGTATCAAACTTTCTGATATTCTTATCAACGAAGAACGGAATAGACCTCCCTTGGGCGTCTGGAATGCTCCAGGAGCCGTGGCAGAGAACATTTCGATAGGTAGACACCTTACGAAGATCGTTGAGGAGGTCATCAAGGTCGGCTTCAGTTATAGTCGCGTTACTATTCGCGCGCACTGCTTTGCAGTAGGACTTGATCAGGCCGCCAAGCGGATCACTCAGCGCCCTTTTCAAGGTCGGCAGCCACCTTTCATATTCCGCTTCTATTTCGTCGTCAGGAATGCGTCGTGTTGCCGTGAAAGAAAATACGGCTTTTCCCAACATTTGTTCAAGAAACCCGAACGTAGCAACGGTACGCCCCAAGGCTTCCCAGAACTCGGCACTATGCCGATGGGTGGGAAAATTCGGCGGCAGATTTTTATGATGAGCGGCGAACATCTTCGGCTCCGGAACGTCAGCCATTTGCATTGTCTCCCAAGTGGGCGCAGTTAGCGGCTCGCGTCCTAGATGGGGACGCCGTGGTGTCCGCAATGCTGCGCAGCTCCGTGCGCACTTCCGAATAACCGTCATTCCGGCACAGGCCGAAATCCAGGGCATTTCGACGGGCTTGGGTGTGTCGCCCCTGGACCCCGGCTTTCGCCGGGGTCCAGGAGACATGCAGACGGAGCCGAGCCCGTTCGCTCACAGCAGGATCCGGCCCTCCAGATAGGCGCGTCCTTCCTTGGAGGCGGGGTTGTCGAAAAACCGGGCGGCGGGCGAAAGCTCGGTCATCCGCCCGCGGTTGAGAAACATCACCTGGTCGGCCATGCGCCGCGCCTGGGCGAGTTCGTGGGTGACCAGAACGACCATGATGCCGGCGCGCCGCGCGGTGCCGATCAGCTCCTCGATGGCCTGCACGGAGGCCGGGTCGAGGCTGACGGTCGGCTCGTCGAGCAGCAGCACCTCGGGGTCGAGCGCCAGCGCGCGGGCAAGCGCCAGGCGCTGCTGCTCGCCGCCGGAGAGCACGCGGGCGGGCTGACGGGCAAGCTCGGCGAGGCCGGCAAGCTCCAGCGCGCGGGCAAGCCGCTCCTCGCGGTCGGAAAACGGGCGCAGGCCGAGGGCGAAACGGATATTGGCGGCGACCGAGCGGCGCAGCAGCACCGGCCGCTGAAAGACGAGCGCCTGGCGCAGGCGCAGCGCGTCGGAGGGCGGCTTGCCGCCCCACAGAATGGTGCCGCTTGTCGGCTTGAGAAGCCCGTGCAGCAGGCGCAGCAGCACGCTCTTTCCCGCCCCGTTCGGCCCCAGCAGCACGGTGACGGCGTTGCTGGCAAGCGTCAGGTCGAGACAATCGATGATGCGTTTTCCCCCGGCCTCGAAGGCAAGATCGCTGACGGCGAGCGGCAGGAGGTCGCCGCGTGCAATCGTTTGCGCCGCGTTCGCGGGTTTCGCGGCGGACGTGGCGGCGGGATCAAACATAGGCGAGCCTTGCCGCCGTCGCCTTCAGCGCCATCGCCGCGGCGTTGACCGCCATGGCGATGAGGAGCAGCACCATGCCGAGCGCCAGCGCCAGCGCCAGGTCGCCCTTGGAGGTCTCCAGCGCGATCGCCGTCGTCATCACTCGGGTGACGTGGGCGATGTTGCCGCCGACGATGATCACCGCGCCGACCTCGGCGATGGCCCGGCCGAAGCCGGCGAGCGCCACGGTCAAGAGCGAATAGCGGGCATCCCACAGAAGGGCCGCGACGGTCTTCCCCCACGGCACCACCAGGGAGCGGAACTGCTCGGCATACTCATTGTGCAAATCCTCGATCACCTGCCGCGCCAGTGCGACGATGATCGGGGTGACCAGCACGGCCTGCGCGACGATCATGGCGCCCGGCGTGTAGAGCAGCTTGAGGACGCCGAGCGGGCCGGCGTTTGACAAGGCCATGTAGACCAGGAGCCCGACCACCACCGGCGGCAGCCCCATCAGCGTGTTGAACAGGGCGACGGCGATGAAGCGGCCGGGAAAGCGGGCGACGGCGATGAGCGCGCCGAGCGGCAGGCCAACCAGGCAGGCAAACGCGACCGCCGACAGGGAAACCCGCAGCGAGAGCCGGACAATCTCGGTCAGCTCCGGATCGCCGGTCGTCAACAGATCGAAGGCGAGGCTGAACGCTCCTGCAAAATCCTGCATAATTTCCGTCTCTGCTGCATAATGTGCTGTTCAGAGCATTATACTGCATGACGATACCGGTCGCCGCAAGCCCGCCATTTCCGAGCTCGCCTCACTTCGTCATCCGGAGAAGCGACCGCGGCTTGTCAGGCCCGACAACGACGAAGGAGAAAGGGCAGGGGTCCGATCAACCCTCATGCGTCGTCACCCGGGTTGACCGGGTGATCCAGTATCCTCTGAGGCTAAGCATTGACACCGGGGTTACTGGATCCCGGCTCTCCGCTTCGCCGCGGCCGGGATGACAACAAGAGGCGGAGAGCGCCCGTTGGGCGCGACAGGGACGTAAGAAGATCCATTGCCGGGTCAGGTCCGGCAATGACGACAGATGGGGGTGGCGCCACGCCGCCGCCTCAGCCCTTGATGCAGATGAGCGGCTTGAGCCGGGCGACCTTGCGCGCCAGGCCGGCGGCCTCGGCCGCGTCGACGACGGCGCCGACATCCTTATAGGCGCCGGGCGCCTCTTCGGCGATGCCGCGCATGCTCGGGCTGCGTACCAGGATGCCTCGGTCTGCGAGCTCGTCGACCACCTGGCGGCCCTTCCAGGTCCTGTAGGCCTGGTGCCGGCTCATCCGCCGTCCGGCCCCATGGCAGGCGGACGAGAAGGCCTTCTCCTCGCTCTCCTTGGTGCCGGCAAGCACATAGGAGCCGGTGCCCATGCTGCCGCCGATGAGCACCGGCTGACCGCAAGCCTTCAGACCCTGCGGCAGATCCGGGTGGCCGGGGCCGAAGGCGCGGGTTGCCCCCTTGCGGTGGATGAACACGTCGCGGACCTCGCCGTCGATGCGGTGGCGCTCCTCCTTGCAGGTATTGTGGGAGACGTCATAGAGCAGCGTCAGCTTCGCTCCCGGGATTGCCCGGTCGAGCGCGGTACGCGCGAGGTGGCCGATGATCTGGCGGTTGGCGAGCGCGCAGTTGATCCCGGCCCGCATGGCGCCGAGATAGCGCTGGCCGATCGGCGAGGTGATCCTGGCGCAGGCAAGCTCGCGGTCGGGAAGGGCGATGCCCTGCTCGGCGGCCGCGACCGCCATGTCCTTCATATATTCGGTGCCGATCTGATGGCCGAGCCCGCGCGAGCCGCAATGGATGCACAGGATGACGCGCCCCTTTGTCAGTCCGAAGCTTTCGGCGATCCCCTCGTCGAAAATCTCGGCCACCTCCTGGACCTCCAGATAGTGGTTGCCGGAGCCCAGCGTCCCCATCTCGCGGCGCTGGCGCTTGCGCGCCCTTTCGGAGACAAAATCGGGACGCGCGCCCGGCATGCGCCCATGCTCCTCGATGCGCATAAGGTCGGCGGCCTCGCCCCAGCCGCGTTCGAGCGCCCAGGCGGCGCCGCCCGAGAGCATCGCGGTCATCTCGGCATCGTCGAGACGGATGTCGCCGCGGCTACCGAGGCCGGCGGGAACGGTGGCGAACAGCGCCTCGGCGAGCGCCGGCTTGTGCGGCTCGAGATCCGCTACGCTGAGATCGCTCAGCATCGCCCTGACCCCGCAGGAGATGTCGAAGCCGACCCCGCCGACGGAGATGACGCCGTCCTCCTCGGCATTGAAGGCGGCGACCCCGCCGATCGGAAAGCCGTAGCCCCAATGGGCATCGGGCATGGCATAGGAGGCGCGCACGATGCCGGGAAGCGTCGCCACGTTGGTGACCTGGTCGAAGACCTTGTCGTCCATCTCCTCGATCAGCGCCCGGTCGGCATAGATGATGGCGGGAACGCGCATGCTCCCGAACGGCTCGACCCGCCACTCGGTGTCGGAGACCTGGACGAATTTCCGCGGCTCCATGGCGATGCCTTTCCGAGCGATGCTCTATACGTCGACCACGGTCTGGGCGACCCAGCCGCCGTCCGGTTCCCGGCCGACCTTGAGCGCGGTCAGGGTCGCGCCCTTGATCTCGACCGACGGCTCGTGGCGGCCGCGGTCGAGCGCCTCGCCCCACAGATCGGCGGTAAGCCGGTGGCCCTCGATCGTGACCTTGAAGCGGCTGAACAGCATGTCGCGGGTCGCCATCTCGAAGACCACGGCGTTCAGCCATTCGAGCAGCAACAGCTCGTCGTCGGGCGCCTCTACTGTGAGGCTCACCTGCGTTTCGGCCTTGACCTTGTCGGGATCGGTGAGGACCGCCGTCATGGCGCGGGCGGCTGCGGCGAAGGCTGCCTCCTTGCTTGGCCCTCGCCCGCGCACGCCGACATCGGCGCCGTGGGCAAAGAGCTCGAAATGCTCCTTCGGCTGTGTCATGGCCGGTTCCGGATTTGTCATCGCGTCCATCCGTGCCGGGCTCAAGAATGGGCTATCGGATTGTATATGGCGATGACGGAGATCATGCGCCAGCGGTCGCGCTTGGTACCCTGATCGTGCTAGAAAGCCGGGCTCTGTCGCGCTTCAAGGCGGCGCACCGGCCAGGGAAACAGCAGAATGCTCGGTATCGTCTACGGGGTCCTCGCCGCCGCCAGCTTCGGCTTCAACAATGCCAGCGCCAGGCGCGGCGTCATCACCGGGACCGCCATTCAGGGGCTCGCCATCTCCATGCCGCTCGGCATGGCCTTGTTCCTCGCCGCCGCCTTCATCTTCGGCGAGTGGAGCCAGATCACGCGGCTTGAGCGCCAGGACGTCATGTTCCTGATCGCCGCCGGCATCATGCATTTCGTCTGGGGGCGCTATTTCAATATCCGCTCGCTCGCCGCCGTTGGCTCCAATCTCGCGGGCCCCGTGCAGCAGACCCAGCTCCTGATCTCGCTGACGCTCGCCATCGTCTTTCTCGGCGAGACGCTGACGCCGCTCAAGATCGCCGGCATCCTGCTCGTCGTCAGCGCGCCCATGTACATTCTGCGCCGCCAGGCCCAGGCCAGGGCGCTTGCGAAGAGCGCCGGCGCGGCGGCGGCGCCGGCCGAGGCGCCCGCCGAGCCGGGATTCAAGCCGCGCATGGCGGAGGGCTATATCTTCGCCCTTCTCGCGGCCCTCGGCTTCGGAACGAGCCCGGTGCTGATCAAGGCGGGCCTCGCCAATACCGGCTTGAGCCTCGCCGGCGGCTTCGTCTCCTATGCCGCAGCCTGCGCCGTGGTCGCCCTTCTCCTGCTCATGCCCGGCCTCTTCTTCCAGGTGCGCGCGATCAAGCCCCAATCCCTGAAATGGTTCGCCTATTCCGGCGTCGGCGTGTCCTTTTCGCAGTTGTTCCGCTATCTGGCGCTAGGCGTCGCGCCGGTGACCATCGTGCAGCCGCTGCAGAGCCTGTCGCTGATCTTCCGCATGATCTTCGGCTATTTCATCAACCGCGACCATGAAAGCTTCGATGCCCACGCGATCCTCGGCATCTTGCTGTCGTTTCTCGGCGTGCTCGCCCTGTCCTTGTCGCTGTGAGGCGGCGGAGCCTGCAAGAGAGGTTCGCGTTTCGTCACATGTGATAGATTGAGGATGACATGACGAAGTTGCTCGAAAAGGCGATCGAGGCGGTGCGCAAGCTGCCCGCCAGCCGGCAGGACGAGGCGGCCAAGATGCTGCTGTTTCTCGCTGCCCAGGAGAAGAGCGATCTGCGCCTGTCCTCCGATCAGGAAGCGGAGATCAAGCGGCGCATGGAGGGCGAGCCCTACTATCTGTCCGACTCCCAGGTGCGCGCGCTCTTCAAACGCCTTGGCGCATGAGGCTTCGCTACCGCGCCGAGGCGGCATCCGACCTTGATGCCATCTACGACTATGTCGCCAGCGACAGTGAGGTCGCGGCGGTCAAGGTGCTCGCGCGCATCCGCGACGCGATTGAACCGCTGCTCATTTTTCCATTGTCGGGACGCATCGGCACGGTTCCGGGCACGAGGGAACTCATCGTGCCCAGCCTGCCCTACATCGTCGTCTACCAAGTCTTGGACGATCGCATCGATATCCTCGGCGTCGTGCATGCCGCACGGGACCGGTGAATTGATCGGGTCTTGAGCCCATTGACCGCCTCGGCGGGATAAAGGAGTCTCCCGCCCAATCGGTCGTTTTGTTGGCGGCAGAAGGTCGCAATCCGGGAAATGCAACAGCGCGCTGCGGAGGTCACATGAAAATTGCGGTTCTTGACGACTTTCAGAACGTATCGCGGCAAATCGCCGACTGGTCCGGTCTGCCGGCAAACTGCGCCCTGACGGTGTTCAACGACCATGTTGCCGACGAGGACAAGCTCGTGGAGAGGCTCCAATCCTTCGATATCGTATGCGTCATGCGCGAGCGCACCCCGCTGCCGAAGCGCGTCATCGACCGGCTTCCCGATCTCAAGCTGATCGTCTCGACCGGCCACCGCAACGCCTCGATCGACGTTGCCGCCGCCAACGCGCGCGGCGTCACCGTGTGCAACACCAACACCCCCGGCCGGGCGACGGCGGAGCTCGCCATGGCGCTGTTGCTGGCCCTGTTCCGCAAGCTGCCGGCGCAGATGGAAGAGATGCGCAAGGGCGGCTGGCAGGCGGAGCTCGGCCGCGACCTCGGCGGCGCGACCCTCGGCATCCTCGGCCTCGGCCGGCTCGGCACCCAGGTTGCCAAACACGCCAACTCGTTCGGCATGGAGGTGATCGCCTGGAGCCAGAACCTGACGGCCGAGCGGGCGGCGGAGGCGGGTGCCGGGCTCGTCGCCAAGGAGCAGCTGTTCCGAACCGCCGATGCGGTGACGGTCCACCTCAAGCTCTCCGAGCGGACCATCGGGATCGTCGGCGCCGAGGAGATCGCTCTGATGAAACCCGACGCCTGCCTCGTCAACACGTCGCGGGCGCCGATCGTCGACTATGACGCGCTCGTCGCGGCGCTCAGGGAGGAACGGCTCGCGGGCGCGGCGCTTGACGTCTTCGACATCGAGCCCTTGCCGGCCGACAGCCCGCTGCGCGGCGTGCCGAACCTGCTGCTCACCCCGCATATCGGCTATTCGACGCGCGACACCTACGCCGTCTTCTATCCCGAGACGGTCGAGGCGGTTCTCGCCTTTCTTAGCGGCAAGCCGATCCGCGTCGTCGAGCCTTAGGCTTCGAGGCTATTGCCCGATCTGGCGCTTGGCGTAGATCATGGCGCTGAAGAAGTCGACGCTTTCGCTGTGGTTCGCGGTGCCGACGCCGGGCGGCAGCGGCAGGGCGCGGTAGGTGTATTCCGCCTTGTCGGCGGTGAAACTGACCTCGGTTCCGATGACGAAATTGGGTGCCGGCATATATTCGATGCCGGCCTGGGCGAGGAGCCCGCGCACCCGCCACCTCAGGTTGGTCACATCCGTTTCGGTCTCGTAGACGGAAAGGGACAGGGCGGATTTGAGGTTGGGGTTCCAGACATGCTCGTAGGACACCACCGCCGAGGCGCCGCGCGTGGTGACCACGGAACCGTCGCGATCGGTGATGTAGTCGGTGGCGAAATAGGGAATGCCCAGATAGTCGACGGCGCCATCGGCGATGGCGCCGGAAAGGAGAATCCGGCCACGCTGTTCGCCGAATTCCATGCGGTATTCGATGCCGCCGGTCGCGGCCCAGCCATAGGCGTGGTCGTAGATGTCGGGCGGGACGGCCTTGCAGCAGGCGACCGCGTCGCTGATGCGGTGAACGGCTGCCGCCGCGTGCAGATTTCCCCACTCCCGGGCCACGTCTAGCGCGGCCAGGATGTCGGGCATTTCGACGCGGCCGTAAGTGGCCCAGTCGCCGGCCTCGACGCGGCGCGCCGCATTGTCCTCTAGCGACAGGGTCAAGGCGGCGGTGTCGTGGACGGGCGTCGAATAGGCAAACAGAACCAGCTTCCGGTCCGAGGCATAGCTTGAGCTATAATTGAAACCCGGAACGAAATTGAACACCGAGCCGTGCAGGCCCGCGGTGAAGCCCGCCCACTTGATCCACGCATATTCCAGTCGCGCCGTCTCGGAGTCGGCCTCGATGGTGATCGGCCTGACGGGTCCCGGCGTTACCAGCGTTCGCACTTCGCCGGTTATCTCCGGCAGGAACCTCACCCCGATGTAACTCACCAGCGGGCCGCGCTCCGTCGGCGTGGCCGTCGTCAGGCTTGTCCGGGCGTTGACGCGAAACTGGGTGAGGCTCGGAAACGAGCTCACATCGGCGGTATCGAGGATCACGAACGCCTCGCCGACCGCGTCTCCAGGCACGATCACCGGATTGCGCGTGACCCGGACATCCAACTCGTCCTCGACGAATTCATTGAGATATTCCGTCGCAACGTTGATGCCGACAAAAAAGCAGGTGTCCGAGCCCGGAAATTCGATAAATCCCTTGCCCAAGGCTTCGCAGGAATAGACGGGTTCACGAGGTTCCGCCGCCACGGCCGGCGCGAGAAGGGCTTCGCCGCCGATCCCCGCCAGAAATGTGCTGCCAAGAACCAGAAGAAATCTTCTTACGACTGCCGGAAACATCGGCGTGCGGCCCCCTCGTTACAAACTACTCCGCCAAGCTGCTCCGGCCTTCGTCAGCGGCGCACGCGTGGCTTATCCTGTTGTCCCACGGTGCGCTGGATTCGAGTCGACCGTCCTGTTGCGATCGCCCGCTACGGCCAGTTAGCAGCCTATCTCCTTGCATCTTAGCGCCGCTTTGCAAACGAGGCGAGTCATGCAATCTTCCCGTTTGCGAGGCGCGCGCGGCAAGGCTCCGTGTGCCCCGAATGGGGACGAACACGGTCTTGCCCGGCGCGGAGCCGAATCCATGCTCGCGGGCGTATTGCCGACCGTCGGCGGCCCTTGAAGCACCATCATCGCGCTCTGCACCGGACAACCCAGCCGCCGATACGGTACCCCGTTGCGGCGCGACCCAAAAGCGACTGTATGCCGGTGAACGCAAAGAGCAGCGCGAGTGATGCGACTCTGCCACACATGGATCGAGTTTGAACACGATTACGGCCGAGCCCGGCCGTTGACCGATCGCACCGGCGACCATATGACTCCCGCCTCCTCTTGGCACCTCACCTCACATCGTCAAAGATGTTCGGCAAGTATTAGGTCGGGCGGGTTAACGTTAAACTTCAGCAAAATCGTGAACTGTAGTTAAGGTTAATATTGTTTTGCCAAATATTGATCGAATTTGTATTGACTTCTCACTATTGCAGCGCCAGTTTCGGGGCCAGGAGGACACATTGGGGTGAGGGCGGCGGGTTACCCTTCATGATCCAATGGATCTGATGCAGCATAGGAGGGTAATATGCTTCGTAGTGCAGTATTCGCCGCCGTGGCTGTGGCGGTTTCTTTCTCCACGACAGCCTTCGCGGACAATGTCTCTGAGTCGACCCAGATCGGCGTGCAGGGCGGCGCTTTCTTCAACAGCAACAACGTCACCCAGCGCGGCGTGATCAATATCAACACCAACCAGCAGCTTGGCGTCGTCAACATTGCGACGGCCAATCAGCAGGCGAAGTTGCGTAACCGCAACTTCAACACCCAGATTGGAGTCGTCGCGAACTGGGGCAAGAACGTCAATATCGTGAGTCAAGAATCCAATTTCGTGGATGACTACAACAACTATTCCGAGAATTATCAGGAAGGCTTTATCAACATCTACGACGTGACGCAGATCGAGCATTCTTGGCGCCACCGTCGGCACGACTAACAGAAACGCATCGGCGGGCCGAGACCAGAACAGGACCGCCAAAGACGAACGCTAGCAGGGGGGCGATGCCGCCCCCCTCAGCAGCCCGCCTGGCTTCCAAATCAACTCCCCATCGGCGTGTTTCAAGAATAGGCCCGGCCCGGTTTCGGCCGGGGCGTAGCGTTGAGCGCGGCCATGGCCCAAAATTGCACCATTTCGTTAGATGGCTGAGGCATTTCTTGCGCCCGATCCCGGTTGCCGGCCCGCACGACCTTCCATCGCGATCAACCGCCAAAGCAGCTCATTGACGATCGACCGGCTGGACGAAGCCCGCCGGATCGCCGGCCAGCGTGCGCGCCCAGAACCCGATACCCGATCGGGTCCGGATCTGGCGGCAGGCGGTGCCGTTACAGCTGCTTTAGGGATGGAGAGTTGAGGCGTTGAAGCCGTTCAACGCCTGTGTCGGCAGTGGGGTGCTTGGACCTGGTTCGGGAGCTCCGCGGGCGGCCTGAACGGGACCTCTGACGCGCGGCGCTCGGTCTTGTCCGGAAAATGCCGGCCCTTGCGGGCGGCAGCCTTTCAAGCCTAGCGCAGTCTGCCGATCCTGTTGAAGGACATCGGCGTCATCGAAAGAACGGAGTAGTTGAAACCGTTCTGCGAGTAAGTGAACAGATAGCCTGGGCCCGGCTCGTTGTTGTTGAATTGGGTCACCTGAAACACGTTCGACACGTTGACGATGCCGAGCTGGTTGATGTTGGCGGTGTTCTGTTTTCCCCTCTGGATCACGAGGCTCGTGTTGCCGCGGCCGATTTGTGTCAGCTTGAATTTATTGATGTCGGTCCGCTCCTCGGCAAACGACACGTTGAGCGAACCGATCTGAGTCACCGACGCCTCGATCCTGCTGCCCGCCACAGCCGTGCCGGCCATGATCGGAAACAGCAGGGACGCCGCCGCAATTGTCATTGAACGCTTCATTGCCTGATCCCCCCAGGTGCGGGTCACGCCTGCCCGTGGCAGGGTCCAAAATCGTTAAACTTTAGACCTAGGGAATTCAAGTAAACCTACTGATTAACCACAATAATTACGGTTAACGCGAATCGACATTTTGGGGGGCTATTCGCCTGGGGCCGGGGAGTTTCCGGACGTCCATGGCGGTGCAGGCTCGGCTCGCGTTTAGCGGCAGGAGCGATCGGCGGCCGGATTCGCCGCGATGGGCTTTGGCATCGGCACGACTTGCCGCTAAAAGGCTTTAGTATCGACGCCGCGGCCGACACGGCCGCAACGAGAGGAGCGCCGCAAGATGACGGGCACTCCCGATCCCGGACCGCTTTGGCAGCCGACGCGCCGGCGCGCGGAGGCGAGCGCCATGGCCGCCTTCATCGAGGCGGTGGAGAAGGACTACGGTCTCGCCATCCGCACTTACGACGACCTGCACCGGTTTTCTCTCGGATCGCCGGAGCGGTTCTGGCCGTCGCTCATTCAATTCACCGGTCTCATCGCCGAGACCTGGGGCGATGCCGTCCTTGTCGAGGAAAACGGCATGCCGGGGGCGCGATGGTTTCCAGGCGCCAGGCTCAACTACGCCGAGAACCTGCTTCGGCGTCGAGATGACAGCGATGCGATCGTATTCTGGGGTGAGGATCGGGTTCGTCGCCGGCTGAGCTGGGCGGATCTGCATGCGGCCACGGCCCGCCTTGCCGGTGCGCTGGTTGCGGCGGGCGTCGCGGAAGGCGACCGCGTGGCGGGCTTCCTGCCGAACATGCCCGAGACCATCGTCGCGACGCTGGCAACGGCGAGCATCGGCGCGGTGTGGTCCTCCTGCTCCCCGGATTTCGGCGTCGCCGGCGTGCTTGATCGCTTCGGCCAGATCGAACCCCAGGTACTGTTCGCCGCGGACAGCTATTTCTACAACGGCAAGCGGCACGACCTACTGCCCCGCATCGAGGAGATCGCGAGGCAGATGCCGTCGCTGCAGCGCGTCGTCATTGTACCCTATGGCGGCGAGGAACCCGCGCTTGGGTCGGTGCCCAAGGGCTTGAGCCTGGCGGCGTTCGTCGACGGGTTTGAGGGCGGCGAAATCTCCTTCAGGCGCCTGCCGTTCGATCACCCGCTGTTCATCCTGTATTCGTCAGGCACGACGGGCACCCCGAAGTGCATCGTTCACGGCGCCGGGGGCACCTTGCTGCAACATGTCAAGGAGCATCGGATGCACTGCGACATCCGGTCGGGCGACCGGGTGTTCTACTTCACCACCTGCGGCTGGATGATGTGGAATTGGCTGGTCTCGGCGCTGGCCTCGCAGGCGACGCTGCTTCTCTATGACGGCTCTCCTTTCCATCCGAACGGCAACGTCCTGTTCGACTTTGCCGATGCGGAGCGCATGAGCCTTTTCGGCACGTCGGCCAAATATATCGACGCCGTGGCCAAGGCCGGTCTATGCCCCATGCAAAGCCACGATCTTGCTTCGGTCCGGACCATCACTTCTACCGGATCGCCGCTGGCGCCGGAGAGCTTCGATTTCGTCTACGGCTCGATCAAGCGCGAAGTTCATCTCGCTTCCATCGCCGGCGGGACCGACATCATCGGCTGCTTCGTCCTCGGCAACCCCATGGCCCCGGTGTGGCGCGGCGAGATCCAGTGTCGCGGACTCGGCATGGCGGTCGACGTGTTCGACGAAGACGGCCGGTCCGTGACCGGCGTCAAAGGCGAACTCGTCTGTACCCGGCCGTTTCCGTCGATGCCGGTCCGGTTCTGGAACGATCCGGACGGCAGCCGCTACAGGCAGGCCTATTTCGAACGCTATCCGGGCGTCTGGCATCATGGCGACTATGTGCTGCTGACCGAGCATGGCGGCATGATCATGTACGGCCGGTCCGACGCCACGCTCAATCCCGGCGGGGTGCGCATCGGCACGGCCGAGATCTACCGGCAGGTCGAGCAATTGGACGAAGTATTGGAAAGCATCGCCGTCGGTCAGGACTGGGCCGGCGATGTCCGGATTATCCTGTTCGTCGTCTTGCGGCCAGGGCTGGCATTGGACGACGATCTCACGCGCAAGATCCGCCGCCGCATTCGCGACGGCTGCTCGCCCCGGCACGTCCCGGCCAAGATCGTGCAGGTCGCCGAAATACCCCGCACCAAGAGCGGCAAGATCACCGAACTTGCCGTCCGCGACGTCATCCACGGCCGTCCGGTGAAGAACAAGGAGGCGCTTGCCAATCCAGACGCACTCGATCTTTATCGCGCTCTTCCGGCACTGCGGGACTAGGTCGGTTCCTGGTCATAGGAGACCATTCGATCCCTTATAACCATGAACCGCTCGAGTTGCGTCCGAAACGTATAGATTTGGGCACCGATTCGCCGCTTGGGCGCCGTTTGACACGCATCAATGGCCGGTCTGCGATGAACGGCTAAGTAATTATTCAGTGGGCGGACTCTGGGCCCGCGGGCCGCGACGGGTTTGGCGGTGGTTCACGCTGTTGAACAGTTGTGGCCCTTTCCGGCGCTGGAAGGAAAGTGACGGCACTCATGCGCCCGCAAACCTTGAAGTCGAAGCTCGTGCTTTACCTCACGATTGCGCTCTCGGCCGCGATGATTTTGTTCACCGGGCTGGTCGCCTGGTTCCTATACGAGGAAATCGTCGACAAGGTGTCCGATGACGTCACCCAGCTCTCCGAGGTGATCACCAAGAGCACCCGCTTCGCCATGCTGCAGAACCAGCCCACCTACGTCGACCAGATCATCCACGATGTGGCCAATCAGGAAAAAATCGACCTGGTGAGGATATTCAGCAAAGAGGGAAGGATCATCCATTCGACTTACGCGCCTGAAATCGGCGAAACGGTGGACCGCAACGCCGAGGCCTGCTCGCTCTGCCATCAAAGCGAGCGGCCGCTCGAACAAGTTCCCGAGAGCGAGCGAACCTGGACGTTCACGGGGTCGAACGGCAAGCGGCTCCTCGGCAGCATGGAAGTCATCCGCAACGAGCCGGCTTGCTACAACGCTGCCTGCCATCAGCATCCGAAGGAGAAGACCGTCCTCGGCGTTCTCGACATCGTCTATTCGCTCGACGAGATCGATCAGAGGTTGCGCACCAGCACGCTCGGCGTTGCCGGCTTTTCTCTGGGATTTATCTTGATCGCCGCGCTGGCGGTCGGCATCTTCGTTCACCGCCTAATTTATCTGCCGTTGCGCGACCTCGAAAACGGGGCGCAACGGCTCGCCGCCGGCAATCTGGAGGAGTCGATTCCGGTGCGCAGTTCCGACGAACTCGGCAAGCTTGCCGCTTCGTTCAACACCATGATGGACGCTCTCAGCAAATCGCAGTCTCAGTTGCGCGACTGGGGGCATACGCTGGAGCAGAAAGTCGAGGATCGGACGCAGGAACTGCGTCTCGCGCAAGCGGAGACGATGCGCGGGGAACGGTTGGCTTCGGTCGGGCTGCTGGCCTCGGGCGTCGCGCATGAATTGAACAATCCCCTGACCGGCATCCTGACCTTTTCGCATCTCTTGCGGCAGAAAATGCCGGACGGCAGCGCGGACGCCGAGGACATGGATCTGGTGATCCGGGAAACCAAGAGATGCGCGGCCATCATCAAGCGGCTGCTCGATTTCGCCCGTGAAAAACCACCGGAGAAGAAATTCACCGACCTCAATCAGGTCATCGAGGACACGGTCCGCCTCGTCGAACGGCCGGCGCATCTGCACGATATCGAGATTAGCTTGGACCTCGACCGGACGCTGCCGCAGATCTGGATTGATGCGGATCAGATCAAGCAGGTCATCATGAACATGCTCGTCAACGCCCAGCACGCCATTGAGGAGAAGGGAAGCATTACCGTCCACACCCGCCTTTCGCCGCAGCCGCGGGCGCCCGCGCCGGGTGCCGAACCCGAACCGATGGTGGAAATATCGATCGTCGATACCGGCTGCGGCATTTCGGAACAGAACCTGCAGCGGATCTTCGATCCGTTCTTCACCTCCAAGGCCGTGGGCAAGGGAACCGGATTGGGGCTCTCCGTCAGTCACGGGGTCGTCCAGGCCCATGGCGGGCTGATCGAAGTGGAAAGCAAGGTCGGAGTAGGATCGACGTTCCGCGTTTTTCTGCCGCTGCATACCCCCGCGCCCGAAAACGATACCGGCGGGAGCGTTCGATGAGCGCGCGAATTCTGGTCGTGGACGACGAGGAAATCGTCATCAGGAGCTGTCTGCGCATTCTCGGCGACGGCGAGTACCAGGTCGAGGCCGTGCGGGACGGCCGGGAGGCGCTGCGCAAGATCGAGGAGAATCCTCACGACGTGATGATCCTCGACATCATGATGCCCAACATGGACGGCCTCGAGGTGCTGCGCCGGGTCAAGGAGGCGCATCCCAACGTGGAAGTCATCATGGTCACCGGCCTGTCGGAAATCGACACCGCGGTGCGGGCGATGAAGCTCGGTGCCTTCGATTACCTCTCCAAGCCGTTCGAGCCGGACGAGCTCAAACTTCTGGTGCAGCGCGCGCTGGAGCGGCGGCAGCTCTTGCAGGAGAATCTCAACCTCAGGACCGAGGTCAGCTCGAAATACCGGTTTGAGAATATCATCGGTTCGAGCCCGCAAATGCAGGCCGTCTATCGCCTCATCGCGCAGTGCGCGCCCACCAATTCAACCGTCCTGCTCACCGGGGAAAGCGGAACCGGCAAGGAGGTGGTCGCCCGCGCGATCCACTACAACAGCTTGC
The DNA here is from genome assembly GCA_030688605.1 of Hyphomicrobiales bacterium. Lineage (NCBI taxonomy): Bacteria > Pseudomonadati > Pseudomonadota > Alphaproteobacteria > Hyphomicrobiales > Hyphomicrobiales bacterium. The sequence goes on along the minus strand of JAUYJB010000066.1, from coordinate 5,150 downwards.
GCAAGGACAAGCCGTTCGTTCCGGTGGACTGCAATTCGTTGAGCGAGAACCTCTTGGAAAGCGAGCTGTTCGGCCACGTCAAGGGCGCCTTCACCGGCGCGGTCACCAACAAGAAAGGCATGTTCGAAGTTGCCGGCAGCGGCACGCTGTTTCTCGACGAGATCGGCAATTTCTCCCTGGCGATCCAAGCCAAAATGCTGCGCGTCCTGCAGGAGCGGGAATACAGGGCGGTCGGCGACACCCGGACCCAGACCGCCAATTTCCGGCTGGTCACCGCCACCAACAGGGACCTCAAGGCCATGGTGGCCGCCGGCACCTTCCGTGACGACCTCTTTTATCGGATCAATATTTTCCCGATCCACGTCCCGGCGTTGCGCGAGCGAAAGGACGACATTCCGCCGCTCGCCTACCATTTCCTCAAGGTGTTCAGCGCGGAGTTGGACAAGAGCATCACCCACATTTCCGAAGGCGCCATGAGCGTACTCGTCAATCACCGCTGGCCGGGCAATGTGCGCGAACTCGAAAACACCATGCACCGGGCCGCGATCCTGGCCAGCGGCAACATCATTCGTCAGGCCCAACTGGTCAACATCATCGACCCATCCCAATTGCAGGCCGAGCTCGCGGTGCCGCGCACGGGCGATGAACTCAAGCGCGTCAAGAAGGCGGCGCGCGAGAAGTCGGTTGAAGGGATCGAGAAACAGTTCGTGCTCGAGGCGCTGAAGCGCAATGGGTGGAACGTGACCAGGAGCGCCGAGGACACTGGCATGCAGCGCCCGAATTTCCAGGCGTTGATGAAGAAATACAATATCCGCGTGCGCGACACTGAACACGGCGTCGACGACGCCGAGACCCCCGAAGAATCGTAAATGGCTATCCCCCTGACGGCCGCGGCCGCTCTAGGTGCAATCCGATCAGCTGGAGCGGACATCGCCCGATGGCGCAGCTTCGGGCTCGGCCGCTTCCGACTCCTCCACCTCCTCATAGCCGCTCAGCATCGCCTTGTAATGCGCCGACGCGGTGTGGCCCAAGGCGCCGAGATAGGCGTGGATCGGCACATAGGCGACGAAGAAGATGAAGATCAGAACGTGCACGGTGTCGATGATGCGCACGCCGCCGAAGAAGTCGACCTGGCCGGAGAAGCCCTTCACGTCCCACAACAGGATGCCGGTATAGAACTGGATCGGCACGAGCAGCAGCATGATGATCTGGTAAAGCATGCTCTGCAGCGGATTGAACTTGCGATAGATGCTGATGTGGAACGGATTGGGATCGCCCTTGAAGATGCCGTAGCCGTAGTACTGCATCTGCCGGAAGCTGCCGAGGAAATGCTTCCGTGGGCTCAGCTCCGGGTGATAGACCTTGATCCGGTCGGAAAACAGATAATACAGAAACCACAGGAAGAAATTGGCGATTAGCACGAAGCCGACCCAATTGTGCACGGTGACCGCCAACCTGAATGACATCACGTCGATCAGCCCGACATAACGGATCTGCACCCCGGTGAGAATCATCAGGACGAAGCCGACCGCATTGGTCCAATGCCAGATCCTGACCGGAAGCGGGTGGACGTAGATTGTCTGCATGTGGCCGTTCCTTATCCGCGCTGCCGCGCCGTCATGCCGCCTTGGGACCGTCGCCGCCGGCCGGCCGATCGCCGCCGTCGGTCGGCCGCTGGACCAAGAAGTAGCGTTTGAAGACCCATCCCATGGTCATGTGCCCGATGGGAACGGCAAGGCCGGCGAGGACGGCCATGATCAGCAGAATATCGAGGATCTTGATCCGGGTGCCGCCGATCGCATAGAAGCCGCTCACCGAATCGAGCGAGATCACCGAGCTCAGCACCTCCGGGCTTGCCCCGAAGCGCACGCGTTCGCCGGCCGGTCCGGCGAGCGAGATGGTGACGCTGTCGAAGGCCTCCGATCCCGCGCTATGACAGGTTTGGCAGTCGCTGAGCGCCTGGCTCTTGTCGGCAAGCTGATGGGCCTGCGGACCGGTGCGGACCTCCAGGCGGCCGCGCAGGATGGTCTTGCCGCCGATCCCCTCGCGGTTGAAGGTCTGCAGCAGGTTCCACAGCGTCAGCGCATCGAGCCCCTGGCCATTGGAACGCGCGCTGGCTTCGAGCAGCGGCACACCGATCTGTTCGGTTCCGATCGCCCGGTCTTCACTGTCGACCAGCAGGAGATCGACCTTGCGCTGCGCTGCCGGCGAGTGGCAGGCGGGACAGGACACGACCTCGAAATGCAGGCCCGCATTGGGAAGCCATTTCTGGTGGGCCTCCAGGGCGTCGGAGTGACAGCCGGAACAGGCCGCCTTCGGACCCTCGCCGAGCACGGTGGGTTGCACATCATGGGCGCTGTGACAGCCTGAGCAAATCGGCGCAATACTCTCATCGGAACCGCGCCTGGCCTTTGCATGCATGCTGCCGAGATAGGCGGTGAAGATCTCCCCATGGCAGTTCTTGCAGGGCGTCTGGTCCAGTGTCGCCACCTGGTCCTTGATGACCGCGTGCGGGCTATGGCAGTCCGTGCATATCGGGGCCGTCGGATTGCCGACGCGGACCAGGGCCGCGTGAACGCTCTTTTCCCAGTGTTCGACCATTTCGGCATGGCAGCCCATGCATGCTTCGGTCGACGCGATGGCGTAGCCGCGCGCGCTCTCAATGTCCTTGTCGCTTGGCGGATGGGCGGCAGGATCGATGTCGGCGTGACAGCCGGCGCAACCGATGGCGCCGTGCACGGATTTGGCGAACATGTCGGCAGGCACATGCAGAGGCAGCGTGCTTCCGTCCGCCAACGTCTTCTCCATGCCCTCGGCGCCATGACAGCTGAGACAGAGCTGGTCGTCGTCCGAAAGCGCTTCTTGCGCCGGCGCGGCGGCGGGAAGGAAGACCAGCGCCGCGGTCACGGCCGCAATGACAAAGCCGATGGGTGGAAACGATTGCGAGGATTTGGGCAAGGCTCTGTAGGCCTCCATTTGTGCCCCCAATGGAACCGTCGGTCTCAACATCATCCGGGGGGTCCTTCGACCCCCCGGATGATGTTCGCGTCTGTTGCATTATCTGCGGCCATCCCGGCCGAGTTGTAATTGATCTACCGCAGATATCGCACGCCGACCCCAACCAACGCCCGGCCGCCGATCCAGGCCATCATCGCCAGGCCGATGAACGGGAAGACGACAATATAGGCCAGGGCGATGAACGGGGCGAGCGCGAACAGGGCGGTGTTCTTCAGCGCCAGGCCGATCGTCCGCACCGTTGCCCGCTTGGCCGCCGCCCGCGCCGCCATCACGGCCAGAAGGCCGAGGCCGACGAACGGCAGGGCGATGACATAGGCCAGAGCGATGAAGGGCGCGGCCAGGAACAGGGCGATGTTCTTCAGTGCGCTTTCGGAGACTGCCGCCTCGGCCTGCGGGGCTTCGGCCGCCATCGGCACCGCCACCGCGGCGGCGACCGCGTCGCTGGCGCTGACCTCGATCATCTCGGGAGACAGCGGCTTGTGCAGGAAGCTCGCGACACCTGCGGCCTTGGCGCGGGCTTCGGCAGCCTCGGTACCGTAACCGGTGATGATCACCACCGGGGTCCACGGCTTCTGCGCCTTGACCTTTTCGGCGACCTCAAGCCCGCTCATTCCGGGCATGCGGATGTCGGTATAGACGAGGTCATAATCTTCCTCGTTCAGCTTGCGCAACGCCTCCTCGCCGTTTTCGGCGGTGATGACGGCGTAACCCTTGCCGGAGAGAACCCGGTCGAAGCTCTTGCCGACGACAGGGTCGTCATCGACAACGAGCACTTTGCGTAATGCGGTCATGGTCTGCTCCTGTTATTTCCGGTCTCGTTATCGAGGCCTCTTGTCTGATCTGTCAGCTCGATTATTGATGAGCAAGGGTCGTGCCAAATGCTCTGGCAAACCAAAAAGTGGAGGAATTGCAATTGGTTAGGCTGCCCCACATGGCCAATGAGCGAATTTGACGGGGCTCGCAGACGACGTGAAGTATATTTTTGTTATACGGATGGGTCCGTGGCGCCAAAGGATATTGATTATTTTCAATAGGTTATAGAATTTCTGAGCGGCACGTTTTTGTTATACAGCCGCCGCCCGCGCCGCCGTCACGGCCAGAAGGCCGAGGCCGACGAAGGGCAGGGCGATGACATAGGCGAGGGCGATGAACGGGGCGAGCGCGAACAGGGCGGTGTTCTTCAGGCGGTGCAGGGGCGGCCGGCCGCGTCCGATTTTTCCGCTACCCGATGCAGCGCCCAGCGTTTGCGCGTCGCGGCGCCGTCGGCGACATTGATCACGTCCTGCGGACCCACCGGTTTGGCGAGATAGTCGTACGCCCCGAGGCGCACGGCCTCCTTGGCGCTGTCCACGGTCGGGTAGCCGGTGATGATCACCACCTCGCTCTCCGGCCATTTCTGTTTGATGGTGCGCAGCACCGACAAACCGTCCAGGCCCGGCATGCGCATGTCGAGCAGCACGACGTCGAAGGGCTTTCGCTCCATCGTCTGCAGCGCCTCTTCGCCGTCGCCGGCGGCTTCGACATTGCTGGAGAAGCTTTCCAGCGACCGCAGGTAGCTCCGGCGGACCGCCGTGTCGTCGTCGACGATAAGAATTCTGGTTCTGTCGCTCATCTCGGCCACCTGGGTTTGCAGTCCTTGTCTCGACTTCAGAGGAGCAAGCGCCGTGCCACGGCCTGGCTGCGGCTCTTTTTTGTCATTGTTTGCAGACAGTTAGCTGATCAGACGGCGTGCGGGAACGCGTCGCGCCGCGGGCTGCGGGCGGCCCGAAGTATATTTTTTCGATGCGCCTGTCGGCCCGGTTCGGAAAAAAGCCTTTGTCTTTCGGACTGATGCGCCGCGCGGCCGCCGCATGGCTTTCTTGTGCGCCATTGCGATCGGCCGGCATCGGCGCTATGGGCAGGACCACCGGCGAGCCGCCAAGGCGCAAATGAGCTCCGATCCTGTTAACCTGGATCAAGGCGGCGGCGGGCTCGCAGGCCTAGGCAGGGACCTAGAGCGGTTCATGGTTATAGGGGATCGATTCGATGGGCCAAATCGGTTCATCCGGGCAGGCGTGGGCCGCGACGCGCGATACGGGATATCGGGCGAGCGCCGCAACGAACCCGGTGGGCCGATTTGGCCCACCGAAGGC
>JAUYJB010000065.1 GCA_030688605.1 Hyphomicrobiales bacterium | reverse complement strand
GGATGATGTCCATGCACAGCTCGACGCACTCGTCGCAAATGAACACCGTCGGGCCGGCGATCAGTTTACGGACTTCGTGCTGACTCTTGCCGCAGAACGAACAAAAGAGCGTGTTCTTCGAGTCGCTTCCGCTAGCCTTGCTCATCTTTCTCCAAAGGTCCTGCCACCTGCGGACGGCCGCTGATGCCGGCCGCCTGGTCTCCGTTACAATTGCATGCTCGGATTGCGCTCAACCCCATGAAAGATGCCGCACCTGTCGATCGACCCGACCCATCCGTTTGGCATGTCAGCACGCTATTGGGCAGGGATCAAGATTTGATTAACGGCGGTCTCCACTTAACGGGCACTATGGGTAATGGCCAGGAGATCGCCACCCGATAGCCTGAAGACGCGCAATCGGTCACACGTCGCGTGGTCCTGCCGCATCGAAATGCCGGCAAAGGCGGCCGCCGCCGACCCCTACTTCTTGTCCCCATCCGATTTGCCCGTTCCGGCCCCCGCGGCCGCCTCGGGTTCGCCGCGTTCGGAAATGACCTCATCGACGATACCGAACTCCTTGGCCTCGGTGGCGGTCATGAAATAGTCGCGGTCCAGCGTTTCTTCAATTTTTTCATAGGATTGGCCGGTGTGGGCGACATAGATCTCGTTCAGCCGCCGCTTCATTTTGATGATGTCTTCCGCGTGCCGCTCGATGTCGGAGGCCTGGCCCTGGAAGCCGCCCGAAGGCTGGTGGACCATGATGCGGGCATTGGGCAGCGCGAATCGCATGCCCTTCTCTCCGGCACACAGGAGCAGCGAGCCCATGGAAGCGGCCTGGCCGATGCACAGCGTCGACACCGGCGGGCGGATGAACCGCACCGTGTCGTAGATGGCCAGGCCCGAGGTCACGACGCCGCCCGGGCTGTTGATGTAGATGGAGATCTCCTTCTTGGGATTCTCGGCCTCGAGAAACAGGAGCTGGGCGGCGACCAGCGTCGCCACCTGGTCCTCGACGATGCCCGTGACGAAAATGATTCGCTCCTTCAAGAGGCGCGAAAAAATGTCGTAGGCGCGCTCGCCGCGGTTGGTCTGCTCGACCACCATCGGTACGAGCGTGTTCATGTAGATCTCGTAAGGGTTTTTCATGCGCCATCACTCTCCAATGGCCGGATAAGGCTCGGGCCTTGCGTCAAATCGATTCGGTCGCGCCGAGTCTAAGCCGCCTCGGCCCGGGGTCGAGGCCCCGCGTGGGCTGGCCCAAGGCTCTGCCGCCGATGCTATTTGCCGGCCTTTGCGGCCTTGCCGGCCTTCTTCGGCGCGGCTGATTTCTTCGCCTCGGACTTCTTGGCCGCCGGCTTCTTGGAAGCCGGTTTCTTGGCCGCCTTCCTGGCCGCCGGCTTTGCGCCATGATCATGGCCGTGATCATGGTCATGGTCGTGATCATGGTCATGATCGTGGTCGTCGTCGTCGACGTGCAGCAGCTCTTCGCGCGAGACGGTCATTTCGCTGACGCTGGCAAGCTCCAGAATATAGTCGATGATCTTGTCCTCGAAGACCGGCGCGCGCAACTGGGCGAGCGCCTGCGGGGTCTTCTGGTAATAGTCCCATACCGACTGCTCCTGGCCGGGGAAGCGGCGCGCCTGCTCCATCAGCGCCCTGTTGACCTCCTCCTCGCTCACCTTGATGTCGTTGCGCTCGCCGATCTCGGCCAGCACCAGGCCCAGTCGCACGCGCCGTTGGGCGATCCGCCGATAGTCCTCGCGCGCCTCCTCCTCGCTGGTCTTCTCATCGGCGAAGCTGCGGCCGGCCTCCTCCATCTCTTTCTTGGTCTGTTGCCAGATCGCCTCGAATTCGTGCTCGACCAGGGTCGGCGGCAGATCGAAGCTGTGGGCCTCGTCGAGCGCGTCGAGAAGCGCCCGCTTGAGCCTGGTGCGGCTGGCTCTGGTCAACTCGCCGTTCATCTGCTCGCGCAGCGCGCTCTTGAGCTTGTCGAGGGTTTCGATGCCGAGCTGCTGTGCAAAGGCGTCGTCGATCACGGTGGTGCCGGGAGCCGCCACCTCCTTGACCGTGATGGCAAACTCCGCCTCCTTTCCGGCCAGGCGTTCGGCGGGGTAGCTTTCCGGGAAGGTAATCTTGATGCTGCGCGCCTCGCCGGCCTTGGCGCCCCGGAGCTGCTCCTCGAAGCCGGGAATGAACCGGCCGGAGCCGAGAACGATCTGCGCGTTCTCGTCCTTGCCGCCCTCGAACGGCTCGCCGTCGATGCTGCCGACATAGTCGATGGTCAGCCGGTCGCCGTCTTCGGCCGCGGCGCCCTTGTCGCGCGCCTCGTAGGGCCGGTTCTGCTCGGCGATGCGCTTAACCGCCGCATCGACCTCCTCGTCGGGGACCGTGGCGTTCTCCTTCGTCAGCGTGATCTTGGAAAGGTCGGCGACCTCGATCGACGGGATCACCTCGAAAGCCAGCGAATAGGCAAGATCGTGCTTGCCCGCCATCACCTTGGCGATCTCGCCCTCGTCTTCGGAAAAGGCGATCTTGGGCTGGAATGCGGGCCGTTCCTGGCGCTCCTCGAGGGCCTTGCGGCTGGTCTCGGCGACCTTCTCCTGGACGATCTCGGCCATCACGTTGCGGCCATAGACGCGCCTGAGATGGTCAATCGGCACCTTGCCCGGGCGGAAGCCCTTGATGCGCACGCGCTCTTTCAGCTCGCCAAGCTTGCGCGTCAGCGAGGCGTCAAGCTCGGCGGCCGGAACCACCACCTTCAGTTCGCGCTTCAACCCCTCGGAAAGTGTCTCGGTAACCTGCATCGTTCCTGCCGTCGGCTCGCTTGAGGATTCGCCTTAAGATGTCTCCATCCGGTCATGGGCGGCGGCCGGAAAAGACCGTCGCGCGGCCCCCGCGTGGCCGGATCGCAGGCCAGAACATGGATGGTGCGGGCGGAGGGACTCGAACCCCCAAGGCTTGCGCCACGAGGACCTAAACCTCGCGTGTCTACCAGTTCCACCACGCCCGCTCGGGCGCGCACGGCGGGCTGTCTCGCCGCTCCGGCGGCGTTTCTATAGCATGGGAATTTCGCCCGGCGCCAGCCCCGTCGGGCGCGCCGGGGCGCACGAACACAGGTGGTGTGTCCGGCAGGCTGGGACAAGTGGGCCGCCAAGCGCGCGGACGACGCCGTCGATAGGGGGCGCAGGCCGGGCGACGCGCTTGGAGCGGAATCGCGAATCAGGGATTTTCCGGGACCTTTGACGCCAAATGCCGCAGGCCGCAGGAATGGCGCTTGGATATGCTGCAGGCATGACGTAACGATCGGCCCTCTGCCTCGGGAAGGTGCGCGTGAACACCCCTCAAATTATCTTTCTGGGCCTGGCCGGCAGCTTTGCGGCCGGCGCCATGACGGCGCTCGGAGCGGTGCCGGTGCTGTTCAACCGGGTGATGTCGCTGCGCGCCTACGACGCGTTTCTCGGCTTTGCCGCCGGCGTCATGCTCGCCGCCTCGTTCTTTTCCCTGATCATCCCCGGCCTGGAGGAGGCCGAAGCGCTGAGCGGCTCGGTCTCGCTGTCCGCCCTCATCATCGTCGCCGGTCTCGTCCTCGGGGTGGGCACGGTCGCCGCTTTGAACGAATGGATCCCGCACGCTCATTTCGTCCAGGGGCGGCAGGGGCCGATGTCGCCGCGGCTGCAGAAAATCTGGCTGTTCGTGCTCGCGATCACGATCCACAATTTCCCCGAGGGCCTGGCGGTCGGCGTCAGCTTCGGCGGCGGCGACATCGGCAATGGCACGTCGATCGCCGTCGGCATCGGGCTGCAGAACGCGCCCGAGGGCCTGGCCGTCGGGGTCGCCCTTCTCAGCGAGGGCTATTCGCGCAAGGTATCGTTCCTGATCGCGGCCTTGAGTGGGATGATCGAGCCGGTCGGCGGCCTGCTCGGCGTTGCCGCCGTGACAGGATCGCATCAATTGCTGCCCTGGGGCCTCGCCTTCGCCGCGGGCGCGATGATCTATGTCATCGTTCACGAGATCATCCCGGAAATCCATAGCCGCGCCTTCGCCAACGAGGCGACTGCGGGGCTTACCGCCGGGCTGGTTGTGATGATGTTCCTGGACGTGACGTTCGGCTGAGCGGGACCGGCAAGATAGCGCATTATGGCTGCTCGCGCGGCCCGGGCGACACAAATGGGCCGCAATTCGATTTGCGCGCTGCCCCCGATAGACGCCGATAGCGAGCCCTTTCCGGCGTCCGCAAACCCGTAAAAAGAACTTGAATCAAGCAATTATGGCGTTTTCTTGCATCATGGCCGATAATAGGCATGGCCTTTGCATTGCTTTGCGCGATGGCCGGCCGATTGTGCCGGAATGGAACGTATGGAAGGCTACCGTGCCGAAACGTTTCCGCGCCACCGCGCTGGGCGCCTGGCTGTTGCCGGAAAAGGCCGGTGACCACATATTGGGCCGGATGGCGGAGCGTAACAGGAGTGTAACGATGAGTATGCCTACAGATTTCGGAAGACCGCCAAAGGGTGCCGATCCGCTGGAGGCGGCCCGGCAAGTTGACTTCATCGAGGAAAATGAGCGCGATAAGCCGATGAACAACGACAATCCGTCGAAGAACGACAGCAATTCGCTGTTGAAGAACAGCGATACGCTGATGAAGGACCGCGATACGCCGGTGAAGGAACACAAGACGCTGGAGTTGGACCGCAATACGCCGATGACGGACCAAGTGAGAAAAGTGTTCAAGGATCATTACAGCGCACTGAAGAGCCGCCGCGCGCAGGTGCTGAAAGATCGCGAGAGGCTCAACAACTTGATCCGTGAAATCGACTCCGAAGCGTTCGAGGTGGAAACCATCATAGACATTTTGGGCGGCACAAAATAAAGGGACGGCCCGCCCGAGCGGGCTTGATCGCGTCCCTACGCTCCTTTCCGCCTGACGACACCTGCCGATCGACATTCGTGCCCGGCGCAAACAAGTGGCCGGGCCCGCCGGGAGCCGAAAGACCCACCGCGCCCCGTGCGGCGCCAATTCCCAGCGCGCTTAGAGGGCCCCGGACCGCCGTTAACGGTTGATTGACATCCTGCGAAAATTTGCCGCGGCGAAACAAACGATCGGCACGGCTCTTGCGACTCCATACATGCACACCGGTATGTGTGCCGCGTTGGAACATTTGGAGGCATAGGTGTTCAAGCTGATCTGCACCGTCGCGGTGGTCGCGGGCCTCTACTACCTTATCGTCACGGTTGGCGATTTCAGAGGCCATGAGGCGGCCCTGGCAATCACTGCCTTTGCCGCCCTTTACGGACTGTTCATGCTCGGCTTCTTCATGCGCGACGGCCAGTAAGCCGCGGTCGCGCTCGCACGGGCCCCGTCCGGGACCGGCAAGTGGCGGCAATGAGCGGCAAGAGAGGGTCAGGACGGCCGACTTAGCTCGGCAAGAACCGGCGGCAACAGCTCCGGCAGGTCCTCCGCGATGAGCCCCGGTCCGAAGGCGCGCGCCGCTTCGCCATGCAGCCAGCAGGCCGCCGCCGCCGCCTCGAAAGCCGGCATTTTCTGCGCCAACAGCCCGGTCACGATCCCCGCCAGCACGTCGCCGGAGCCCGCCGTGGCGAGCTCCGGGGGGGCATTGCCGTTGACCGCCGCCCGCCCGTCCGGGGCCGCGATCACCGTGTCCGGTCCCTTCAACAGCACCACCGTTCCGCATTCGGCCGCCGCCTCGCGCGCGCGCTCGATCTTCGACACCGGCGCGCCCGTCGCCTCGAGCATGGTGCCTTCGCCTAAGTGACCGAAAAGGCGACCGAATTCGCCCTCGTGCGGGGTCATCACGACGGCCGCCTGGCGCGCCCTGATAGCGGCAAAGAGTGACCCCGGATCGTCGGCAAAGCTGGTCAGCGCATCGGCGTCGAGTACCACTGCGGCGGGGCTTTCAAGGGCCGCCATCACGCGCTGCCGGGTCGCCTCCCCGACCCCGTTGCCCGGCCCGAGCAGAACCGCGTTCTTCCGCGGATCGCCGAGGATTTCCGCAACACCCTGGGCGCCGTCGCATCGCGCCACCATGACCGCCGTCAACTGCGCCGCATTGACGGCGAGCGCGTCCGGCGGCGACGCCACGGTGACAAGCCCGGCGCCGGCGCGAAGCGCGGCGCGCGCGCCGAGCCTGGCCGCGCCCGTCGCTGCGATACCGCCCGAGACGACGACCGCATGGCCGCGCGAATATTTGTGCCCTTCGGGCTGCGCAAACGGGAATGTTTCGCGCCACAGCGCCGCTCCGTTCTCCCAGGCCCGGGGCGCGATCGTTGCAAGCGCTGCTTCCGGAATACCGATGTCGATGACCGCCACCTCGCCGCAAAAAAACCTTCCCGGCGCAAGCATGTGGCCGGGCTTCTTGCGGAAAAAGGTGACGGTCAGCGCGGCGCGGGGCGCCGTGCCCAGCGCTTGGCCGCTGTTGCCGTCGATGCCGCTCGGCACGTCGACGGCGATGAGCGGCCCGGCATGTGCGTCGGCGGCGGCCAGAAGCCTCGCCAGCTCGCCTTCGATCGCGCGGGTCAGGCCGGCCCCGAACAGCGCATCGACAATCAGATCCGCGCCCTGCAAGAGGCCGACATCAAGCGACCTGACCTCCCCGTCCCAGCGGCCGGCCATGGTCGCGGCATCGCCGGAAAGCCGCGCCATCTCGCCCATGAGGCCGAGCCGCACGTCATAGCCGCGTTGGGCGAGGTGGCGCGCGGCGACGAAGCCGTCGCCGCCATTGTTGCCGGGCCCGCACAACACGGCGACGGTTCCGGCGCGCGGCCAGCGCGCGGCGATCTCGCGGGCCACCGCCGCGCCGGCATTCTCCATCAGGGTCAGGCTTTCCACGCCGGCCGAGACCGCCGCCTTGTCGGCGGCGTACATCTCCTCGATGGTCAGGAGTTCGTCCATGGCCATCCGCTTATAAGCGAAAGCGCGCGGCCGCGGCAGTCATTGATTGCATGACCAATTTGGGCCGTCCTAACCTGCCGTCAAACACACGGAGATTCTTTCCCGCAGAACTTATCCCAGCTCTTCGGAGCACCCCTAGACTCGGACGCATCCCCAGCCCGGGGGCCGGAGGAAAGTAGAGCAAACCCCGGATCTTTCCAGATCGCGGCAACGGCGAAGCTTGCCCTCCCGCTCTTTGACAGTGTGGTCGTGTGGCGGGGGCCGCGGACTGCCCTCATTCGTCGTCACCCGGCTTGACCGGGTGACCCAGTAGCCTCCGAGCCTAAGCATTGACACAGGGGTTACTGGATCCCGGCTCTCCGCTTCGCCGCGGCCGAGATGACAACAAGAGGCGGGGAGCGCCCGCAGGACGCGACCGGGACTTAAGCAAACCGGGCGTGGACCGCCGCAGGCGCGACAGAGACGTAAGAAAATCCGTTGCCGGCTCAAGGCGCGGCTATGACGAGATCAAGGGTTAGCGGCGAAAAGCAAGATGCGCCAATGAACTGGCCCCGGGACTTGCGCCGCCGGGGCCGTTTTCTTCGGGGTTCCTATTCGGATGTTTCCGTCCTGCCGTGCTGGTCAAAGGACGCGCTTACCCCGATCAAGATTTAGATCCGATCAATACGCGTCGAATATTTCAAGTCAAACGACTGGATTTCCCTCTCACAGAACACCTTTCGCGCAAACAAGAAATAATTCGACGCGTTACAGGTCTTCAATTTTCTTGATCTGTGCCGTTTCCACCTCGACGCTCAGTCGAGTGCTTTGGAAACGGCCCCGTTTCCCCCGGGGGCAGCATTTTCTTAGACCTCCATGAGTATTCTTGATCTGAATTCTCCCCCAGATCCGGGCGCCTGTCAAATCACAAAACGACCCATGTGGACGCCGGCGAACGGCCGGGCGACAGCCTCCGGCCTGCGCTGCGGGCGCCGGGGACGGCGCGGCGGATTACGCTTCCTTTACCGGATCGTCCAATGCTGCCCTCTCGGCGCGCGGCAGGATTCAAACGCATGTTCCCGATGTTTCAGGATTGGCGCGACAAGACGACGGTGCTGCTGGTGGCGGTTTCAGCCGGGCTGGTCGTCACCCTGAATGCCCATCTCGCCGTCGCTCTCGCTGGGAAGGCCGCCGATGCCGGCGCGGCGGCGGCAAGCTCGCCCGGCGGTCTCGCGCTGCTGCTTGGTACCTGCATGGTTCTGGGGCGCGTCCTGCGCGGCAAGCGGCGGATCTGATGGAGAGCGGCGCGTCGCGTGGCGATGATGGGGCCCTTGAGTTGGACCGGTCCCCGAGCCTGCGGGCGCGTGGGCAAGGAGGATATTCTCCGGGCCCTACCGCGCGCTCGTGATCGCATCGCTGCGACGCACCCGTTTCACCGCCTGCAGCCAATCCGCGATCAGCCGGCGTCCGCGATCCATCGCCTTGTGCGCGGCCTTGCTCCGCGCCGCACGGCCGCGGGCGAGATAATAGTCGGTGTCGATTGAGCCATCGGCGCGGCGGCGGATGGTTGTCATTTCATCGATTTGATCGCGGTGCATGGTCTTTCTCCTGCTGCGTGTCGATCCGATGACGCAAGGCTAGCCGGCCCACGGCAGGCGCGCTTTCAGGAGAGCTTTAGAATAACCTGTCTTTTGCATTATTCTCATTCAGAGCGCCGCCGGCACGCACGGCGCGCGCACGCCCGAGGGAGGAGAACTGGTGTGATCTACCGGTTCGGTCCCCATGCGCTCGATACCGAGCGCCACGAGTTTCGCCAGGCTGACAGGCTCATTCCGCTTGAGCCGCAAGTATTCGACCTGCTCGTCTATCTGATCGAAAGCCGCGGGCGCATGGTGACGCGCGACGAGATTATCGAGGCGGTGTGGGACGGGCGGATCATCTCCGATGCGGCCATCGGCGCCCGCATAAACGCGGTGCGCACGGCCGTCGGCGACGACGGCAAACGGCAGCAGGTCGTCAAAACCGTGCCGCGGCGTGGCTTTCGATTTGTGGCCCCGGTGGAAATTTCGGGCGGAGCGGCCCCTGCGGCGGGCGAAGCGGCCAGCGAAAAGGCCGGCCGGCAGAAGATCCGCTTCTGCCGGTCGCCTGACGGCGTGCGCATCGCTTACGCGCAGTCGGGACAGGGCGCGCCCATGGTCAAGGCCGGGCACTGGCTGACGCACCTTGAGTATGACTGGCAGAGCCCTGTCTGGCGGCCGCTGTTGGAAGCGCTGGGCGCAAGCTTCACCATCACCCGCTACGACCAGCGCGGCAACGGCCTGTCGGACTGGAGGGTCACCGATTTCTCGCTGCCGCGCCTGGTCGGCGATCTTGAGGCGGTGACCGACGCAACGGGGCTCGACAGATTTGTGATCTATGGCACCTCGCAGGGCGTCCCCATCGCACTCAGCTACGCGGCGCGGCATCCCGAGCGCGTCAAGGCGCTGATCCTGCAAGGCGGCTTCATAAAGGGGCGGATGCGCCGCGCAGACGCTGCCGAGCGCGAACAGGCGCAGGCCTATCACGTCTTAATCCGTTACGGCTGGGGCCAGGAAGGATCGCAATTCTTCCAGTCTTTCGCCTCCATGTTCATTCCCGACGCGACGGCCGAGCAGCTCGGCTGGTTCGTCGAACTGCAGAAGCACTCCACAAATGGGGAGATCGCCTATCGGCTGCGCCAGGCCCTCGACGACATCGACATATCCGACGTGCCGGAACGGATTGCCGCGCCGACGCTGGTCATCCATGCCCGCAATGACGGCATCCAGCCCTTCGCCCAGGGCCTTGAACTGGCCGCGGCCATCCCCAACGCCGAATTCGTGCCGCTGGAAAGCCGCAATCACATCATCTTGCGCGAAGATCGCGAATGGCCGCGCCTGATCGCCACCATCCGGGAATTTGCGGACCGTCACCGCTGAAACCGCCTGCCGACGCGACGGCGCCGGGCGGCGCCCCTTGCAAAATTGCGCCAGAAAAGAGCCGGGGCGCAAACCCCGGCTGCTTCGGTGCAATCGGGCGCCCGCCCGTCAGACCGAGTAATACAGGTCGAACTCGACCGGGTGCGGGGCCATCTCGTAGCGGGCGTTTTCATCCCATTTCAGCGCCATATAGGCGTCGATCTGGTCGTCGTCGAAGACGCCGCCGGCCTTGAGGAAATCACGGTCGGCGTCGAGCTCACCAAGCGCCTCGCGCAAACTGCCGCACACGGTCGGGATCGATTCGAGCTCCGCCGGCGGCAGGTCGTACAGGTTCTTGTCGACCGGATCGCCGGGACTGATCTTGTTCTTGATGCCGTCGAGGCCGGCCATGACCATCGCCGTGAAAGCGAGATAGGGATTCGCCGACGGGTCGGGAAAGCGTACCTCGACGCGCTTGCCGGCCGGCGAGGAGGCGAGCGGAATGCGGCAGGCGGCCGAGCGGTTGCGCACCGAATAGGCGAGCAGCACCGGCGCCTCATAGCCGGGGACCAGACGCTTGTAGGAATTGGTGGTCGGGTTGGTGAAGGCGTTGAGCGCCTTGGCGTGGCGCAGGACGCCGCCGATGAAGTGCAACGCGTTCTCCGACAGGTCGGCATATTGATTGCCGGCGAAGACCGGCTTGCCGCCCTTCCAGATCGACAGGTGGCAGTGCATGCCGGTGCCGTTGTCGCCGAACACCGGCTTGGGCATGAAGGTCGCCGTCTTGCCGTAGGCATGCGAGACCTGGTGGACGACATATTTGTAGATCTGCATGCCGTCGCCCTGGCGCGTCAGCGTGCTGTATTTCAGCCCCAGCTCGTGCTGCGCGGCGGCGACCTCGTGGTGGTGCTTTTCCACCGTCACGCCCATGTCGGTCATAACCGAGAGCATCTCGGAGCGGATGTCCTGCGCCGAATCGACCGGCGGCACGGGGAAGTAGCCGCCCTTGGTACGCGGCCGGTGGCCCTTGTTTCCGGCTTCATATTCGGTGCCCATGTTGGTCGGCAGCTCGGTTGAATCGAGGACGAAGCCGGTGTTGTAGGGATCGGATGAGAAGCGCACATCGTCGAAGATGAAAAACTCGGCCTCTGGGCCGACATTGATCGTGTCGCCGATGCCGCTCGCCCTCAGATACGCCTCCGCCAATTTTGCCGTGGAGCGTGGATCGCGGTTGTAGGGCTCGCCGGTCTGCGGCTCCAGAACGTCGCAGAAGATGGCCAGCGTCGACTGGGCGAAGAATGGGTCCAAATGGGCGGTTTCCGGGTCCGGCATCAGCATCATGTCGGACTCGTGGATCTCCTTCCAACCGGCGATCGACGAGCCGTCGAACATGTAGCCATCGGCGAACAGGTCTTCGTCGACCTGACTTCCGTCCGCGGTGACATGCTGCATCTTGCCGCGCGGGTCGGTGAAGCGCAGATCGACATATTTGACCTCATTGTCCTTCATTAATTTCAGGACGGACTTTGCATCGGCCATTTTGGTTCCCCTGTCTGACTTCGATGTGTGCCTTTGTTGGATTTCTCAATTGACGGCTCGCGCCCGGTCCCCGCATCGGCCGCCAGGCGGCCGATGCGGGTGGGGTCTGCCGGCTTCAGATCGCCTCGTTGCCGCTTTCGCCGGTGCGAATGCGGATCGCCTCCTCGACGCTGGAGATGAAGATCTTGCCGTCGCCGATCCGGCCGGTCTTGGCCGACGTGACGATCGCCTCCACGGCCCGCTCGACCATGTCGTCGGGCAAGACGATCTCGACCTTCACCTTGGGCAAAAAATCGACGACATATTCGGCGCCGCGATAGAGTTCGGTGTGACCCTTCTGGCGGCCGAAACCTTTTGCCTCGGTGACGGTGATACCCTGCAAGCCGACTTCCTGGAGCGCCTCTTTGACCTCGTCGAGCTTGAAGGGTTTGATAATTGCTTCGATTTTTTTCATGAGCCTCCACCTCGTGTCGGGCCAGGGGTCTGGACTGAAGCCGGGTCATCGCTCGACGCGGGCCCCCCGCGCCTAGGATCGACCATGTAATAGCACGCCGCGTGCCAGTTCGGCTCGGTTCCTCAAACTTCAATGAAACCAGTGACTTGCAGCAGGAATGCTCGCAAAATCGGCAGCCCCCCGAGGCGCCAATGCCCAATCAAAAGACAGATTGCCTAAGATCTGGGCAGCATACCATTACCACTGAGCATTTTTCCCGGCGCTCAAGCACCATCATCGACTGCCCGGAGGGCGCTCGCGCGACTGGCCCTTTCGCCTCCGCCACCATCTCCCGGCCAAGCATGGCCGCAAGAGCGCACCGGAGCCGTTTCGCGCCAGCGGGAACAAAACGCGGCTCACGCAGTTTTCAAGACCTGATTTCGTTCAGACCCGACCCTCGCGTCTATTCGTCAAAATAGCTGCCGAGGCCGAACCATTTGCCGCGCACCTCTTCGTAGTGCGCCATCGGGTCGTAGATTTCGACCGCCAAGCCGAGCTTCTCGGCGCTGAAACGGCCGATGCTCGACAGCAGGGCATAGGAGGCGACAACGAAGTTGCGCCGGCTGGTGACCAGCGCCACTTGGGAATCGAGCAGCTCCTGTTCGGCGTCGAGCGCGTCGAGCACCGTTCGCTGCCCGACCTTGGCCTCCTCGCGGACGCCGTTCAGGGCCACCTCGTTGGCGGAGACCTGTGCCTGGTCGGAGCGGATCTGCGCCTGTGCCGCGTCGAGCTGCCCCCAGGCGGAGATCACCGCAGCGCGGACCTCGCGGCGGGTAAGGGCCAGCTCGAGCCGCCTTTGAGCGCGCACCTCCAGGGATTCGCGGACGCGCGAGGAAACCTCGCCGGCCTGATAGAGTGGCACGGAGAGGCGGGCGGTGATGGCGGAGTTCTCGCTGCGTATCGTTGTCAGGCCCGGGTCGTAGTGCTTGGAGTAGCCGGCATCGACGCTGACCGTCGGCAACAGCTCGCCGGTGGTCACGTCGACCCCGTAGGCGGCGGCTTGCTCGTTATACATGGCGGTCAGGATCGCCGGGTGCTCGGTATCGCCGATGCTCAACGCCTCGTCGAGAGAGCGCGGCAGAAGCCTGCCGATGCCGGGCGGCTGGGCAAGTGCGCCCGGCGGGTGCCCGATTACGCGGGCATAGATCGCGCGGCTGGAGTTCACATTGGCGTCGGCGAGACTGAGCGCCGAGACTGCACGCGACACCCGCGCCTCGCCCTGGGCGACGTCGGTTCGGGTCACCTCGCCGACCGAGAAGCGATCCTGGGTCGCGCGCAGCTGCTCCCCCAGAACCTTCAGATTGTTGCTGCGAAGAGAGACGATCGACAAATCCCGCACCACGTCGACATAGGCGGCGACGGCATCGAGGAGAACGTTCTGCTCGGTATTGAGCAGCGCCTCGCGGCCGGCCAGCACCAGAGTTTCCGCCTGCCTGGTGGAATTGAGGGTGCGAAACCCGCGGAAAACCGGCTGGGTGACGCCAATCGAGACGCTACGCGGCGTGAAGCTGCCGCTGGTGCCGGGGGTCGTTGAGACATGCTCGCGGGAAATGTCGACGCCGCCGATGACCGTCGGCCGCGCGCCGGAGAGAGCCTGTGGCACGCCTTCGTCAATGGCGCGCAGGCGCGCCCGCTCGGCGTCGAGTTGCGGATTGTCCCTATAGGTGGAGGCCAGCGCCTGCTGGAGCGATTCCGCCGTCTGGCCGCTGCTTGCTCCCGCGACAACGAAACTCGCCGCCACGACGGCAACGGTAAGCCACGACGCACAATCCGAATGCTTCCCCATCCAACCCCGCCACCCGGTCGGCAGCCCCTGAGACCGTCTCATTTGTTCAGATCCCCACTTGCCGCACCACCCGCGCACGGGCTCTCGCCAAGCCGCGAAGCGACCCTCACGTGCCTCACTCGCCGTCGACCATAGACTAGCCCAGCGAAGCGGCGGCAGAAAGCGCCGCGCGGGCCAAAGCGAAAAACGGCTGCCACCTGTTGCGCAATCGCCACAGTCATCGATTCTATAGGACCGCCGACAGGTTTACGTTTTCCACTTGATGGAGCAGCCCATGGAGGGGAACTGCTCGGCCGGCCCCTGTCCGTGATCGGCGATCTGACCCATGGCGTTAACCAGGTCGTTGGGGGCGCCTTCCGGCGGCGGTTCCTTGCGGCCGATGTCGAGCCGGCCGCGATATTTGAGCTTCAGATCCTTGTCGAAGCCGAAGAAGTCGGGAGTGCACACCGCGTCGTAAGTCTTTGCCACTGCTTGCGATTCATCGTGCAGGTATGGGAAGTTGAAGCCGCGCTCCGAGGCGAAGCGCTTCATGTTCTCAAACGAATCTTCCGGATAGGCCCGCGCGTCGTTGGAATTGATGGCGACGAGCTCGACGCCGAAATCGCGCATCTCCTCGACCGCGTCGACAAGACGCTGGCTGATCGCCTTGACGTAAGGACAATGGTTGCAGATGAAGACCACGACGGTTCCCTTCTCGCCCGCCAACTCCTTCAGACTATGGGTCTTTCCATCGATGCCGGGCAGCGAGAAGTCCGCCGCCTGCCAATTCAGTTCCACCCGCGGCGTCGTGGTCGAGACCATGTTCAAGCTCCTTGTTCTTGATGTTGCGCCTCTAGAGCGGTTCATGGTTATAGGGAACCATTTGACCGGGATGATTTTGCGCCGTGGCCAGGCGCGGCTCGCCGGGCGATGCGGTGCATCGGCCAACTGCCGCAACACCGCCACGGCGCAAATGAACCCGGCCTT
>JAUYJB010000064.1 GCA_030688605.1 Hyphomicrobiales bacterium | reverse complement strand
GGCGACGGGCGCTCTCGGTGCGCTTCACCGGCGATGACATCCGCTGGCATCCGCGGCTCTACGCGCCAACCGACCCCAACGCGCCCAAGCTCAGGGCCGGCGACCCCATCGACGGCGAGCGGTATCCGATCGTCTGGGCGGCTTCCTCCTAAAAGGCCGGGCCGTCTGAATTGTCTTTGAAGCGGACCCCGCTGGCGGCGCGCAGATGCTCTCGCGGCCGGAAGCGTGTTTTATAGGCCCTGTGAACCTCCGACCCGAGTGTTAAGGCTTAAACCCATTGAGATAGGGCTTTATATAACGCGCCGGTCTCGTCCTGCCCGTCTGTAATAACGCTGCCATGGACTTGCATCTTGCCGAGATCAGCCAAGTTGTCGCACCTGGCGCCCATGCCGTCGTTCTGCTCGACCAGGCCGGCTGGCATACCAGCAAAAGGCTCGATATCCCCGCCAACATCACGCTCCTGCCCTTGCCGCCGAAGTCCTTCGAGCTCAACCCGATCGAGAATGTCTGGCGGTTCATGCGCGACAACTGGCTCTCAAATCACCTCTTCCAATCCCATAACAAGCTCGCCGACCAGCCATGGAAGATCATGCCCATCGGTGTGCGCCAATGGGCTCATGAGTGTTGATCAATGCAGATTGGTATTACCTCTATGGACGGCTTTCCCGTTGCAATTCGATTTTGAACTGATCCGCCTGGCCCGTTGCGAACAACTATCCGGCGGCACCCGTCAAAGCCGGGAGCGCCCAAAGGGGGAATCCGCGCGCGCTTCGTAGATGACGTTGCGGAGTCGAGTCCGGTCAAGTGAATATGCTTCCCAATGATCGGCAAGAAATTTACTCTCGACGCGGCGATGCCTATACTGAAAACAATAAGGCAGGCCGGCACGCACCGGGCCGAATGACCCAGCGTTGAAAAGTGGCAGCAATTGGGAGGAGACAGCCATGCAACAACTGAAGCCTTGCAACCTCATCGGACGCCGGATTGCCACAGCGATATCCGCCGTCGCGCTGCTGACGTTGGGATTGACTGATACTGGGCGCAGCCAACCGGCCTCAGATACGCCGTACACACTCGGTGTAACCTACCCCCTGAGCGGACCCTTTGGAGCTTGGGGCCAACTGCTGGTTCCGGCGATCCAGATTGCTGCTGACCACATCAATGCAGCCGGTGGCGTCAATGGCCATCCGCTCAAGCTCGTCGTCGAAGACACCAAGGGCAACCCCGAAGGGGCCGTCTCCGCGATGCGCAAGGTCGTACAGGTCGATCAGGTCCCGATGATCTTGACGATCTTCACCAACGTCGTCAGTGCCCAGATTCCGCTCACGGCACAATTCAAGGTTTCGCTGATCAGCCCCGTAGAAGCCCCTGGCTTGGTCGCCAAGAGCCCCTGGGCCTTCGCCCATTCGCCCCTGCTGACCTCCACACTGCCGCTGCTCGCCGAGCACTGGAATAACACCAAGGTCAAGCGTCTATTTGCGTTCTTCCCGAATACGCCGCTTGCGAAATATGCATCTGCTACCACCAAGGCTGAGATAGCGAAGCTCGGCATCGAATACGAGGAAACGCTGTTCAAGCTTGGGGAGACCGACTTCCGTGGTCTGATCACCCGCGCCAAGAGCTTCAATCCCGACGCCATCCTCGTCTACGGGCACGGAACGCCCGACGAAGGCGTGATCATGAAGCAGATCCGGGAGCTCGGCATGGACACGCCCATGTTCAATTCGTGCGCCTGCGTCACGGTGAAGGGCTACCGTGAGGCGGCCGGGAAAGCGGCCGAAGGAGTGATCTTTTCCGGGTTCAAGTATGACCGGAATTCTGCAAAGAAGCTGGTTGACTCCTATCGGGCCAAGCTCGGATTTGACCCGGACTACGCCGCGCTCGAAGTCTACGACATGGTGTTCATGATTGCCGAGGCCATTAACAAGTATGGCTATGATGGCGAGGGCATTCGCAAGGGGCTTTCCGAGATCAAAGACTTTCGCAGCATCGGTGGCGGGCTCGTTAGCATGGACAAGGACGGGCAGACCGTCGTGCCGGTCGCGCTCTACCGCCTCACAGAGGTGACGAAGCCGGAGTTCGTGGAGATACAGCCTTAAGCGAATCAAGCTTTATCCCGCTGGGAATAGATCGAAGATGATGAGCGCACTCCAGGTGCTGGCGATCGGGTTCGGGATCGCTGGCTACTACGCCCTCGTGGCGGTGGGGTTTGCGCTCATCTTCGCGACGCTCCGCATCTTCCATATCGCGCACGGAACCGTCTTCCTCACGGCCGGCTATGCCTTCTTCTTTTTGCACCGGGTCAACGACCTCGATCTGGTGACGAGCGGAATTCTCTCCGTCATTGTTGCCGCGCTCACGGGGCTGGGCATCGACAAGGCCGTCTACCTCCCCGTCATGCGGCGGGGCGGGGGCATGTTCAGCGTCTTCATCGCGTCTCTCGGCGTGGCGCTAGTCTTCGAAGCCGTGTTCCTCGTTTTCACCAAGGGCATCGTTACGGTCGCACGCACCTCCGCCCTCGACATTGTCACGACGGGACCGATTGCGTTCCGGATACTCGACTTCGTTATTGTCGGCATCGTCATCGTGGTCTATGGCCTTCTTTTCCTGTGGCTTCACCGCACGCAGACCGGACTCGAGGTTCGCGGGCTCACCGACAACGGTCCCCTTGCGGCCGTCGTCGGAATGAACGTTGCCCAGACGCGCAACGTCATCTTTCTTGTTGCATCGGCACTGGCAGGGATCGCAGGTGTGTTGACCGCGTATGACTCAGGTCTCACACCGGACACCGGAATACGGACCCTCTTCATCGCGGTCGTGGCCGTAATCCTCGGCGGCGTGCAGAACATCCTCCTCGGCAGCATCGTCGGCAGCATCAGCCTCGGGATACTCACTGCCTACGCCGGCTTCCTCTTTCCGGAATGGGTGACATTTAGCGTGTTCGCGATGATGATCATCCTGATCTTGATCCGCCCCAGGGGGCTGTTCGGCTGACCATGGACCACATCTTCTATCTCGGTACCCTCATGTGCGTCTGGGTGACGGTGAGCCTAGCGGCAAATTTCGTCATCGGCTACACGGGGATGATGGCCATGGGTCAGGCTGTCTATCTCGGATTCGGCGCATATGTTGCCGCGGCCTTAAACATCTATCTCGGAGTCAATTACTTCGTTGCGATGGTGGTGGCGGCACTCGCCAGCGGAGCCGTAGCAGTGCTGACGCTCGTCCCACTCCTTCGGCTCAGCGGCTTCTACTTTGCGCTCGCGACGCTCGGGCTGAACTTTGTCTTCTTCGATCTATACAACAACCTTGGTCCACGGGTTGAGGGCAGCGAGGGGCTCTATGGTCTGATCCTGCCGGCGCTCCTTGCATCACCGCGCCCGCAATTTGTGACAACCCTCCTGATCACGATCGGCTGCATCCTCGCGGCGAACCATCTGGTTAACGCGCCCTTTGGTCGTGCATTACGCGCGACCCGCGATCAGCCGGATGCACTCATTGCCCTCGGCAAGAATCCAACCCACTACCAGATTGTCGTCTGGGGCGTAAGCGGCGCGCTGACCGGGCTTGCCGGAGCCCTTTATGCGGCGACACTCTTATACATCGATCCAACACTTTTCACGTTGAACGCGTCGATCCTCGTGCTTGTCTATGTCGGCGTCGGAGGGCTCGCGAGCAACGCTGGTTCGGTACTCGGTCCGGTGCTTTTGATCACCTTCACGGAGTCGTTCCGTTACTTCGGGCTCCCGAGCGTGCTGGCCGGTCCCATTCAGCAGGGTCTCTATGGCGCGCTGCTAATCGGCCTGATGCTGTTCCGCCGCCAAGGCTTGGTTGGGAAACATGACTTCCAAGAATAGCGAGTTACGCCTTGAAAACCTGGCGATGCATTTCGGCGGGGTTCACGTTTTCGAGAACGTCTCGATGCAGATCCCGCAGGGGCAGGTGACCGCGTGCATTGGTCCCAACGGCGCAGGCAAGACGACGCTGATCAATATCATCTGCGGCGTGCTCACCGCTCCCGAAGGCCGCATATTTCTCGATGACGAGCCACTGCACAGTACACCCCCGCACAAGATGGTGGAGCGTGGCATCTGCCGTACCTTTCAGGACGTGCGGATCTTCCCTTCGCTTACGGCGATCGAGAACGTCCTGATCGCCATCCCGGATCAGCGCGGCGAACGGCCGCATGAACTCTTCCTTCCTGGGCGAGGAGTTGGCGCCGAGGAGCGGCGGCATCGCCAAGAAGCCAGCGCACTTCTCGCCATGGTGGCCATGGAGAATGTGGCCGATCGGCCCGCCGGTGAGCTGCCGTTTGGCCAGCAGAAGCTGCTGTCGCTGGTGCGAGCGGTTGCGACGGACGCCCGCATTCTCCTGCTCGACGAGCCGGCGGCCGGAGTCGAGATGGAACTCATTCCGCGAATCACAACGCTCGTTCGCCGCCTCGTGACGGAGGAAGGTCGTGGCGCGCTTCTGGTCGAGCACAATGTTGACGTTGTGCGTGAGATCGCCGACCAGGTCGTCGTTCTGCAGGGTGGCGGTGTGATCGCTTCCGGTGCCTGCGATCAGGTGTTGAGCGACGAGCGAGTTATCAAGGAATACCTTGGGCGGCTATACAATGCTTGAGGTATGCGAGCTACGCAGCGGCTACGGCAGTTTCCAGGCCCTTGACCGTGTGGATCTGCGGGTTGACGAAGGCCAGATCGTCAGCCTGCTTGGTCACAATGGGGCGGGGAAGTCGACCCTGCTCAAGGCAGTGTTTGGTCTGCTTCCGGTCCGTGGCGGCACGGTGATCTTCGCTGGCGCCGACATGACCCACTCGCGTCCGTTTGAAAAGGCAGCGCGCGGAATGCGGTTCGTGCCGCAGGAGGGCAACGTCTTCCCAAACCTTTCGGTCGAGGACAATCTCCGGCTGGGGGCGCTGAAGCTCCCCGGCGACCGTGCGGCCCTGACCTCACGCATCGACGAAGTCTACGACACATTCCAGATCCTGCGCGAGCGGCGCGCATCGCGTGCCCGCGTGCTGAGCGGTGGCGAGCGACAAATGCTGGCAATCAGCATCGCGCTGATGACCGCGCCAAGGCTCTTGCTGCTGGACGAGCCCTCTTCTGGCCTTGCGCCGATGGCGGTGCATCACCTGTTTGAAATGATTCTCCAGATCCGAGATCGTCTCGGCACGACAGTGCTGTTGGTTGAGCAGAACGTCAACGAAGCTCTCCGCGTTGCCGAGCAGGCCTATGTTCTGGAAGAGGGGCAGGTTGTGTTTCACGGGTCGAGCGACGAAAAGGACCAAATCGTCCGCAAGCTCTGGCGCCTCGCGGGCAAACAGTCACAATAACTGACGCGAGCAATCTCCCAGAGCGGTCCCTTCTTGGTCCGCCGAAGCCGGGCAAACCGGCCGCTTCAGCGGGGGCTCGTTGCGCCACCGTTTTCATTACCCTACCATCTGGCTGCCCGCATCACTCGGCTGTAAACCACCGGCACCGCCGGTGTTCGCTCCAGTTGTCGCCGCGTGGCAGGCAACATAACCATTAGGGCCCAGAAAGACAGGAAGGATATTTCTATGGCAGGTGCTCAGGCCGCGGTGCTTACGAAACCCGAGACTTTCGAATTCAGGGAGTTGCCGTTGCCCGAGACCACAGCGCGTGATGGGCTGTTGGCCGTCGAGGCGAATGGCCTCTGCGGCACGGATTACGAGCAGTTCCGAGGACATTTAGCTATAGGACAGTTCGGGCGCATGCCTATCATACCTGGGCACGAGATCGTCGGACGGATTGCGCGTATAGGTAGGGAGGCGTCCAGCGCCTGGGGCGTAGTGGAGGGCGATAGGGTTTGCGTCAAGGCTACTCTCCCTTGCGGCCATTGCAGCGAATGTCGCAACGGCGCGTCGCGGCGTTGCAAGCGCGGCATGGGCTACGGATTGTTTTTGACCACCGACGTGGCACCAGGCCTCTGGGGCGGTTATGCGACGCACATGTATCTTCACCCGGACAGCGAAGTGCATCGCGTCCCTGACGACATCGATAGCGACGTGATGACTCTTTTCAATCCGCTATCGGGGGTGGTTCGTTGGTTGTACGAAGTGCCGAACCTTCGATACGGCGAAAACGTCGTTATTCTGGGGCCCGGCCAGCGTGGCATTTTGGCTGCGCTGACGGCGGCCGAAGTGGGGGCGTCGAATGTGATCGTGACCGGTCTCGCTCAGGATCGGGCCCGTCTTGACATGGCAAGGCGCTTGGGGGCGACCGCGACCATCGATGTCTCCGAGGAGGATGCAGTGGAACGCGTGCGCGAGCTCACGGGCGGGCGTATGGCCGACGTGGTGCTTGACATGTCAGCCGGTGATCCGCGTCCAATCGTCGATGCCGTCGAGATGGCGCAGCCAGGCGGGCGCATCGTTCTGGCTGGGCTGAAGAGCGGCCAGCCGATCGAGGGCTTGGTGACCGACAGGATTGTCGTCAAGGAACTGCAATTGTTCGGCGTTCTGAGTTCAACGACGAGCGCGCTTGAGCGCTCGCTGGACATCCTGGAAAGGCGGAAAATCGACCTGAAGCCCCTTTGCACACATGTTTATCCGCTCGAGCGGGTGGAACACGCGGTTCGCGTTCTCGGCCGCGAGGTCGAGGACGGCCCACCGGTCATGCACGTGAACCTCGCGATGGATGTGGGTGGGGCCGGATAAGCGCCATAACGGCGGCGCTTGCCGGGGCGCTCAAAGGCGGCGTAAAGCAAACCGAAGGGCTCAGAAGCACGCTTTTATATCCAAAGCCTTTCTTGGCCAGAATGTTTTGACGACGCACACGAAGGAGGCTTAGGGATGCAGGTTCTCGTCACGGGCGGCGTTGGAGTAATCGGCGCGTGGGTGACACGCAAGCTGGTGGAACGTGGCCTGCGTCCGGTGGTCCTGGACCTGCGTCCCGACTTTTCGCTTGTGCCGGATCTCGAAGGCCAACTCGATTTTGTCTCCGCAGACATCACCGATCTCGACGCCGTGACCCGCTTGCTGAAAGAACGTGGCATCGACCGGATTGCTCACCTAGCGGTCTATATGGCTCCGGACATGGACGAGCAGCCTTTCCGCGCTTTTTCCATAAATGCCCAGGGCACCGTCAGCATGCTGGAAGCGGCGCAACGCACTGGCGTCACCCGCTTCGTCTATGCAAGCTCGCGTGCCGTCTACGGTGAGACGCCGCACGGCGTCGGGGAACCAGGCTATCAGCCGCTCGGAGAGGAACACCCAAAGCACCCGATCAAAGCATATGACGTTTGCAAGCTTACCGGCGAGCATATGGGGCAGGTTTACAGAAACGCTTTCGGGCTGGAATTCGCAGCGCTCCGTTTCGCCGGAATTTACGGGCCGGGCAAGCAGGCGCGACACGGAAAGTTTTCGCTCCGCAGCCGCCTGGTAGAAGATCCCTTTGCTGGTAAGCCCGTCCGCATACCAGGCGGTGGCGACCAGCTTGACGACATGATCTATGTGGACGATGCGGCCGAGGGCATCGTTCTGGCAACGCTCGCCGACCGTTTGCCTCACGCCGCATACAACATCGCGAGCGGCAGGGGCCAGACATTGCAGGACTTTGCCGCAGCGGTCCGCGCTGCGATTCCCGGCGCCGACATCGAGATCGGCCCGGGCTCAAATCCTCTCGGGTCCGACGTTCATTATTATGCGATCTACGACATCACAAGAGCCCGCGAAGACCTCGGCTTTGAGCCGCGCTTCGATCTCACCGCCGGCATACGCGACTACGTGAAGAAACTGCAGCGGTTGCGGCTCGCTTGAGGCACATCATCCTCCAGGCAAACATCAACTGTCCGGCTCGTCGGTCGACTTGCCAGCCTAACCTGTTGATATTCCATCTCCCACAGCAGTGCGCCTCACGAGCTATGCGGGATTTTGAGTGACGGGCGCGGTCAGGCGGCGCGCTGATCTGGCGTCTCGGTGACCTTGACGCCGTCCTTGAAGGTGACGCCGGTGATCACCTTCGGCAACTGATTTTCGCCTTTCAGCCTGCGCCACGTCTTTGACGCGGCCATGGTCAGCTTGAAGACCATCAACTTTGCGGTCTTCTGCGACAGCGAGCCCTTGGTCCGCACCGTGCGATTGCGAACCGTCGCGAACACGCTTTCGATCGGGTTCGACGTGCGCAGTTGATCCCAATGCTCGGCGGGGAAGTCGTAGAAGGTCAGCAAGGCGTCCCGGTCCTTGGTCAGACACGCGACCGCCTTGTCATACTTGGCGCCGTATTTCTCGGCGAAGGCGTCAAGCGCAGCCGTCGCGGTCGCCCGGTCGGGCGCGCGGCTGATCTCGCGAAGATCGTCCTTCACCTGAGGCGCCATTGGATTTCGGCATTTTGTTCAGGACGTTCAGCGTCTTGTGTTGCCAGCATCGCTGATGGCGGGTCTCGGGAAAGACCTGCTCCATCGCTTTCCAGAAACCCAGCGCACCATCGCCGACGGCGATCCGTGGCGCGACCGACAGACCTCTGGCCTTCAGGTCGATGAGCAACTCCCGCCAGCTCTGCGTGCTCTCGCGGGTTCCGACCTGGAAGCCGATGAGCTCTCTCTTGCCCTCGGGCGTCGCGCCGATGACGACCAGCATGCATTCGGCCGTCGGCTCCATGCGCGCCTGGAGATAGACGCCGTCCGCCCAGACATAAACGTAGCGACGCGCCGACAGCTCGCGGTGCCGCCAGCTATCATATTCTGCCTCCCAGCTCGCGGTCAGCCGCGCGATGACGGCCGGCGACAGGTTCGGCGCGTTCTTGCCGAGCAAAGCGGCGAGCGCCTCCCAGAAGTCTCCCGTCGAGATCCCGCGCAGATACAGAACCGGCAGCAGGGCGTCGAGGCTCTTCGACCGCCGCGCCCAGCGGGGCAGGATCGCCGAGGAGAAGCGGACCCTCTCACCACTCGGTACGTCGGCCCGGTCGCGCACCTTGACGCGCCGGACCTCGACGGCGCCGACCCCGGTCTGGACCTTGCGCGCGGGACCGAAGCCGTGCCTCACGATCCGTTGGCGACCGTCGCGCAGACGATCATCTTCAAACGAAGCGACGAAGGCCTCGGCCTCCGCCTTCAGCGCCTCGGCGAGCATCCGCCGCGCGCCCTCGCGGGCCAAATCGGTCAGCAGATCATCAATGGTGTCGCCCTGGTGAAACGGGAAAACTTTGGTATTCTCTGTCATGGCGTACCGCTCCTTCGGGAGGTTCTGGCAGACTCAGCATCCGCCACGACACGCCGTCTTCCTCACGCAGCCATCACCCAGGTTCCCGCATAGCTCGCGCCTCACCAACGAAATAGCACACCCGTGACGGTAGACGATCCGGAACTTTTCGGAATGGCGGCGCAGTGATTGCAAGCCTGACAAGTGCGACTACGCTCAATCGCTTGCGAATTGTATAAGTGGACACACCCAAGAACTCGGGTAGAATCCAACACTTGGTACCCGCGATTGACGGCAGAGATGATTTTTTTCGGATCGGCTGTCCGGATTGGATTTTGGGGTTCCGGTTGCTTTCGGCTACGAAGCGGTTGGTGCTGACCTGGAGATCGACGATGGAGCGAGACCTCGCGTTTCAGGCTACGTTTCGACAGCTTGGCGAAGATGCCCTCGACCGCATTCAACAACAAGCATGAGGTCGGCGCAGAGTGGAAGGTAAAGCGCAGAAGCTGGGTGAGCCAGGCCATGACCTCTGGGCGCTTGTGGGTGCGGAAGTTGTCAAGAATGACATAAATGACCCTGCCGACGAGAATCTCCGCATTGATGGGGTTCAGGAAGCCGATGAAGTCATGATGGCGATGACATTGCGGGCAGTGCCCGATCACTTTCGCTTCGGGCTCGTTGACGGCGGCGAACAGCGTCATCCTGCCGTGCCGTTTGCAGTTGTGGATCATGGCCCCGTTGCCGCCCTTCTTCAGCTGCGGTCCGGGCTGGGTGCGGTCGAGTTCCTGGATCTGCGACTTCTCGGCGACTACCGCTCACATTTGTGTCCTGCCATCGCTTACAACGTGCGCCGGGCAACGAGCCACATGTGGCGGCCTGCGAAAAGTCTGTGATGAGTTAGCGGTTTGGACATTTAGACGAGCCAATCTGACCTATCTGGCCGGAGGAAATGGCCTCATCCAAGCAGCGAAATGCTTACGCAAGTTGACTCGAGGACGAACGAAGACCGAGTTCAGATATCTCCGGGGGTTATTTTCGATGGGTGGAATGTTGTCAGGGCTCAAAGTTCTCGAGATGGCCAATGTGATCAGTGGGCCATATGGGGCAATGTTGTTGGGCGATTTGGGCGCTGAGGTTATAAAGGTCGAAATGCCAGGCGCCGGTGACCCGTTTCGTAAATGGGCTGGAGGCGGCGAGGGTATTCGCCCATCCTTTGCGGCCTTTAACCGCGGTAAGAAAAGCGTGACAATTAATGTGAAATCTAACCGCGGGCGGGAAGCTTATCTTCGCTTGGCCTCCAAGGTCGACGTGGTGATTGATAATTTCCGGCCAGGCACACTCGACGGTTTTGGCGTCGGCTACGATGAGATCTACAAGACAAACCCGACTGTCATCTATTGCGCCGCCACAGGGATGGGTCCGACCGGTCCGTACCGCGATCGACCAACCTACGATGCAATCGCACAGGCCATGAGTGGGCTGTGGAGTCAGCTGACCGATATGCAAGACCCTGAGCCCGTCGGCCCGCCCATGTCCGACCAACTCACAGGGCTATTCGCGGCATACGGGATCTTGGGCTCGCTGGTTTCCCGCTCCCTATCCGGCAAGGGTCGCAAAATCGATGTAAGCATGTTAAGCGCAAGCGTAGCGTTCCAGCCGTTGGCCATAGCGGAATATTTATTGTCAGGCGTGATCCCAGATAAGACTTCACGGCCTCATGCGTCTCAGTCCTATGCATTCGTCGCGTCCGATGGGCTGCCTTTCGCAATTCATCTCTCGTCGCCGCCGAAATTCTGGCGAAGTCTGTTAAAGGCAGTGAATCGCCCTGATCTGGCGGAGGATCCCCGATTTCTTGACAAGGCTGACCGTGTCAGGAATTACGGCGTTCTTCGGCAAGAGTTATCGAAACTGTTCAGCACACGGCCGCGACGCGAATGGCTTGACGTTCTCGGCGCATCCGACGTACCTGCCGGCCCGATTCTGAACATCGCCGAAGCATTGAGTGATCCTCAGGTTGAGTCCCTGAACATGGTGAAGACGTTTGGGAAAGGCCACCGTGCTCTGCCACTCGCCGCATGCGCTGTCGGGTACGATGACTCAATTGATGAAGCGGAACGCCCGGTCCCCTTGCTTGGCGAACATACGGTGCAGGTTCTGAGTGAGCTCGGATATGAGGAGAGTGAGATTCATCGCATGAAGGACGATGGGGCGATTTAACAGGACAAAGAAGAACTTTGGTGTGATCGATAAATAAAATACGGCTCCAACTTGGGTATCCTTTGTGCCCTTACGTGTTCGGAGGGTTGAGTGGGATGAACTTGACGGATGATGACGTTCTCAAGATCTTGAAGTTATTTGAGGAGTCTCACTTCGACACGCTGCAATTGGAATATGGCGATCTCAAATTAGCTGTCAGTAAGGGCGGGTACGCTTCCGGGGGATTTGTACCTGGGCACCCCGAGCCTTTGGCAGCATCGTCGCCTTCGCCGCCAGCAGGGGAAACGCAAAAAGCCACGAACCAGACCTCTGTGAAGAAGGAAGCTCCGGCTTCGAAAGAATCGACGACCGAGGCCGCGGGGGAAGAGGGGTTGGTCGCCATCAAAGCGCCGATGGTTGGTACATTTTACGTCGCTCCGGAACCTGGTGCGAAGGCCTTCGTGAGTGTTGGCGCCAATGTACATGATGATACTACCGTTGGGCTCATCGAGGTGATGAAAGTTTTTACAGCAGTGAACGCCGCCGTTACAGGAAGAGTCATGAAATGTCTCGTAGAAGATTCGCAATTCGTTGAATTTGGCCAGACAATATTCCTAGTACGACCTAGTGGATCGACTTCAGCAGATGTTTCCTGCGATTGACTTGCTCGATGATGGCGCCGGGACTCCCACCTGAAGGGCATGAATACTCTAGGCGCGTTGACAAGGTGGAACTGGCGACTTGATCGATCAAACACGTATCCGACCTTTTCGCAGGGTTTGGCCCGGCGCAAATGGGTTTGGATCGCCCCATGCCTTCATCAACACTCTTTGTCTTGCTCCGGAATCCTGGCGACTCTAGCAGACTGCTGAAGAATTGCGATGGAAATCGATACGGCGTCCTCTCGCCCCTGTGGGGAGAGCGACAAGGTGAGGGCGAACATGCGTAACTTATTGAAACTCCTTACCCTCTCACCCGCCCGTCTTCGCTTGGCTGCGGCGGGCAATCTCGGCTCGGGTCCGGGGCAGGCTCTCTCCCCTCCGAGGAGAGGTGCTTGCGGCGGCCAAAATCGACGTTTTTCAGCAGCCTGCCAGTTGGAGAATCCTGCTTAGGCTTCGTGCTCGCACACAACCTCGCACCGCGAGAACGTCTGGATTTCAGGACACCAATCCAGGCGTTCCTCTTCGAGCTTCGCATCGACGCCAGAGTATCATTCGCTCAAAGTGTTGCACGTCGCGTCTGAATCCACCAATGGGGAAGCCCAACAAATGAGTATTTCGCGCGTGTTCGTTGCCAACAGAGGCGAAATCGCGGTTCGAGTCATCCGCGCCTGTCGGGCAATGGATATAGAAACCGTCGTTGCGGTATCGGAGGCAGATCGGCAAACCATGGCAGCTAGACTCGCGGACCGCGTTGTCTGCATTGGTCCGGCACTGACAAGAGATAGTTATCTCAATGCCAGGGCAATCATAACAGCGGCCCTTGCAACCAAGTCAGATGCCATTCATCCGGGGTACGGGTTCCTTTCGGAAGACGCAAGTTTTGCCACATTGTGCGGAGAGCACGGTCTCATCTTCATCGGACCGAGTGCCAAGAACATACAGCAGATGGGAAATAAACTCGATGCGCGGGCGTTGGCCCGCCAGTTTGGCGTGCCCTTGGCCGAGGGGTCGGCCAAAATCAATAAATTTCAGGACGCCGGCAGCATTGCCGAGGATATTGGCTACCCAGTGCTCCTCAAAGCTGCCGCCGGCGGTGGCGGGCGGGGGATCCGCATCGTTCGAGATAAGAGCGGGCTGCGATCGGCTTTTGAAAATGCGTCTGCGGAGGCGATGGCAGCCTTTGGTGACAACTCGCTCTACTTGGAGCGCTACGTTGAAAACGCGAGGCACATTGAGGTGCAGATTCTCGCCGATTCTCTTGGCAACGTCGTACACCTCGGAGAACGAGACTGCTCCCTACAGCGTCGCCATCAAAAAATGATTGAGGAGGCGCCGGCCTTCGGTCTGTCTGATTCCTTGCGGAAAGAGATCCAGCAAGCTGCCGTGACATTGGCTAAGAATATTGGTTATGTCAGTGCTGGTACTGTTGAGTTCATTATGGATATGGACCAGAATCTCTTCTATTTTCTTGAGATGAATACACGAGTGCAGGTTGAGCATCCGGTGACTGAGGAAATCACCGGCATAGATATCGTTGCAGCCCAGTTACGTATTGCAAGCGGTGAAGCGCATGGATTATCCCAGGAGGATGTCGTGTTTTCGGGTTGTGCTATTGAGTGCCGTATTAACGCGGAGTCGGCGCTGCATGCGTTTCGACCGTCGCCAGGCAAGATAACGAAGTGGGTGTCACCGCAAGGTGTCGGAGTCCGATTCGATACGCACTGTTTTGAAGGCTATGCCGTTCCACCGTTTTATGATTCATTACTCGGGAAGCTCATCTTTCATGGCGTAAATAGGGACGCCGCTTTAGAGGGCATGCAGCGTGCACTCGAAGAGTTCGAGGTGGAAGGCGTCGAAACTACTGCGCCTTTCCTCAAATATGTCATGGCACAGCCAGACTACAAGAAATGTTCTGTAAATACTCGGTGGCTGGAACGGGCCGCCGAGGCGTTCATGAGCGAGCAACCGAATTAGTCTCCCGGTCCTGAGAGTCCGTTTGAGAATTGCATCAATGGCCGATCCTTCGCAGCAGCAGGCTTCCCATGGCGACGTGGATCATGGCTTCGGAGACGTCGATGCGCTGCTCGTAGTCGCGCACGAGGCGACGCCAGCGGGTCATCCAGC